>NZ_JASJDK010000071.1 GCF_030065675.1 Mastigocoleus sp. MO_188.B34
TTGACTGAAGAATAATTTTCTTTTGTTATTTTTGTTGATATCTTTGAAACATTAATCATATCATTCACCATAGAGTTGATATTGTGTGGACAGCGAAAAAATTAAAGAGATACACACTAATGCTATTTATAGATATCTGGTAATTGGTAACTGGTAACTGAGAACTAGTATGCAATTTTATGAAAATATTACTGATTTCAATGAAGAGTAATAGTCCAAAAAATATTATATTTAATCCTCTTAAATCCTCCGATTAAGTTGGATTTTAATGTTATTTAATTCACAATTAATCATTAAGGATTAAAGTTTCAGAGGTCATAAATTTTGTTTGGGCAGTACCAATTAACTTATATAACTGAGTATTAAAATTGATTTTTAACCAGTTGAAAAGTGATAGATAATACAAAATTATGTTTATCTAAAAATATAGACCAAAAGGTAGAGGTAACTTTTTTCTAAATTTGCATTTTTTTCTAAATTTAGATTATTCTTTTTACAACAAATTTATATACAGTTTGTTTTTTCCCTATTTCGGATAAAAACTATTTTTTGCTGTTAATAATTTATTGGTAATATGAGATTTGAATCACGGTGATGTGAATATTATTTTTGTTAATTAAACTGTGATTTAGATCGCAATTATCGGAGGATTTCAGTCACTTATGTAGCAATACCAACAAATTTCTAAATAGATAGATATGAGGATAAAAAATATATCGTTAAGTTTGGGCTGCATAAAGATATATCTAGAAAAGTGTAACTACTTTGCTACATAATTCATGGATTTAAAGTTTTAAGTAGCGCTTTTATATCAATATTTTGAGACTAAATGGTGGCTAAGAATTAGACCTCTCCGGAAATTAAATATGTATAACCCAAAATCCTTGTAGAGACGTAGCAGAGGCGAAGCCGACGCCAAAGGCTCTGCTACGTCTCTACATTCTTTTCCGGAGATATCTATTTATTGTCTAATTCTATTTTTGAAGTACAATAAATCTTCCGGAAGACACATATCTCAAGGAAGATATTTCTTGAAATTATAAAATACTCCTGTCAGAATATCCGATGGTAAAAGGTATCAGCGAAGGGTTTATATGATATGCATCGACTGAAATAACACCATCACAGTTGGATTGGATCTGTTTGCTGTCGCACCAAAGCATCAAGCAGCATTGATAGAAGCGATCATTGAGGAACAAATTCCATCATGGACTTCCAATCCTTATTTTAAATCAGCCAGCGTGCATAAAAGCTTAGATGGAGTTAGAGTATTCACCTACAGTCAGTGGAATCCTAAATTTGACCATCGCAGTTTACCGCGTCCAACAGTTTTTAATGAATTTTTCCCACCTGATTCACTGTTACTGGAGGTGACCGCGAGTAGGTCAGTATCAGCAGAGGTAGAAATTGTCCCAGGGGAAAGGGTGACACATCTTGCTGAATTTCGGATGATACCAGCTAATCAACCCGAAATGGTCAAGCGCACCTCCAGCGAACTCGAACGCGCAATGAGTTCACCAGGGTTACTTTCAGCAACATTTCATCGTAGTTTGGATGGTAACCGGATGTTTAATTACGGTCAATGGGAGAGCCAAGAAGCGTTTGAAGCAATTCTCAAACAACCTGGTTTCAACCCAGATAAACCCTATTGGGAAGGTTTAGCTGGCAACGAATTTCATCTGTACAATGTTGTCCATGTAAAAACTGCAGCATAAGGGGAAGTCAAAATATGTCCTGCGTACACGCTTATCTTGTTTCGGCTAAAAACTTTGCTATATAAGGGTTATAGAATGTGCAAGTTGAGGTATGACATCAAGATGGATGCATTAACTGCTCTACCAATAATTGTTGTACTGCTAGAAATTTCCAATACGCTGACTAATTTATTTAATTCTGCTTTGTCAGCTTCTTTTAGAGAGTTGGTAGAATCGTGAGAAAGCATATGCAATACCAGCGTTTATTTGGTAATTTGTCTGTTTTGTAATTTATATTTCAATACGGTTATCCGCACTACGTGAACAGATAAGCTTAAATTTCTTGGTAGAGACGCGACAGAGGCTAACGCCGACGCCGCAGGCTCTGTCGCGTCTCTACAGTGGTATTTTTTTCAAAAAAAGTCTTAACTGAACTGTATTGATTTATATTTAGCAATTTTTATTGAGTAATTATTGATGGGAAGTCATGCTTTTCAAGTTTATTATTAGCAGCTTGCCAACGCTGCAAATCTTCCAGCAAAATCGGATTAATATCAAACCAAGACTGTTGTCTTGAGTTGTAATAACCTAATACTAATTTATTTTGTAAAAGCTCGTCACAAATAATAAACTCACCTTTACCAGGTAAGCTATGTGTCGTCGTTGTTAATTGACCAGTATGGTGGATTTTATCGAGTTCAGGATAATGGTAATCGCTTAAATTGTATTCTTTACGGATTTCTTGTACTGCTTCTTTTGCAGTTTCTAAATCTATTAAACCCAACCGATTCCGCAACCCGATTTCACAAGCAGTGCGCGCTAATCTCACCAAATCTCGCATTACACCGCCACTTTTCTCACAAATTAATTCCAGCGCATCGGGATTAAATAAACCTTTGTAGCGATCGCCTAAACTAATAAGACGTCTGTTGATAACATTAATCAGAATTTCTCGACCATTTTGATTGGGATTACTTGTGGGACGTAAATTTTCATCGCATTCAAATACTGGGGGATTATTTAAATCCAAACATTTCTGGAAACTTTCCATCGGCTGACGGAAATTTGGAGAATATCGCAAAAAAATTGGGATAGAGTAGATAATATGGGATTCTAATTCTACCAATAGGGGACTAGAAAACATCTCCAAAGCTGTTGCTAAGTCATGACGATCTAAACCATCAACAATAATCACTAATTTTTGCTGCTACTCTTTTTCTGCAGCTTGGATAATATTATTAACTTTAGTAATAATGTCACTTAATGAAGGACGGACATTGAGAGTTTTAGTTACTTCCCTAGTTAAACCACGTTTGAGAATTAATCCAGCTTTTGCAATAAAATCAGGTAACTTTAAACCGTCTTCTTCATTTGCTTTATCTTTATAAACTATAGTTTTGAGGCTATTTTGCAAATCACCTAATAATTTGTCTTTGTTGTGAAATAACCAATTAGGTTGAATCGCCTGACGTGCAATTTCTAAACCAATTAAAACTATAACTTCTGCATAGCCGATATTATATCTATCTAAAGCAGCTTGCGTATCAATCCAAATAACAGTGTAATTATTAGCTAGTTTTTGTTGGAGTCGTCGCAACTCAGTGGTTTTTCCTCCACCCCGATGACCCGCTAATAGAAATTTTGCTGGATCATCTTCCATTTCCAGCAAACTGACAAGTTTATCTACGGGACTATTGTCTCTCTGGACGTAAAAACTTTCCAGATCTTCAGGAGTTACTAGAGCTTCCTCTGGTTTAAATCGCTGGTAAGCAGTTCGCCAAAAACTGGTATTGATCATACTGATGATAGAGTGAACAGAAAATTCTGTGATTACACTTACCTAGTATAATTATTTTTTCATATAGAAGTTGCTAATAACTGCAAACTAAACAGTTATCTTGAGTTTATTTTCATGAACGTTAATTAAACGTTTTGAACTTTATTAGACCTCTCCGGAAATTAAATATGTGTAACCCAAAATCCTTGTAGAGACGTACCAGAGCCTGCGGCGTCGGCGTTAGCCTCTGGTACGTCTCTACATTCTTTTCCGGAGATGTCTATTCAAAGTAATTTGACCATACCCCCCATAAAATCAACATGTAAAGATACTGTGCAGACTTTAAAAAAACGTGTGACAGTTGTGTTAATTGTCAAGCGATCGCTCTTGTATCTTAATGTTATGTGGCGGTGCGTTACGGCGCGAGAATAAAGGTGACCAATGTCAGACATTTTTTCTTTCGCGCCTAAAACACCCTACTTCTTACTCCTTGCTGTTTACTTCTTACTCCTTACTCCTTACTCTTTACTCAATAATGCGTTCCTGTTTTCCGGTAATGAACGGCTGTAACCCCATCATTATTCAGAACTTGACCATTATCTACAGTTGCATATACCAACCAATGGTCGCCAACTTCCATCCGGTCTTTGACAGAACACTCAATATATGCCAAAGAATCCTTCAGGTAGGGAATACCATTTTCGGCTTCTTCGGTCGCAACATCTGCAAAACGATCTTGTCCTGGGGAAAAGGGTTTAAGGAAATGTTTCATTAACCCAAGATGATTCCCTTCCTGCAAAACATTAAGCACAAAGGAATTTCCAGAATGCATTAACGTTTCTACTGCGCGGTCTTTTGCAACAGCAACGGTTAAACCGGGGGGAGTAAAGCTAGCTTGGGAAACCCAAGAGGCTAACATTGCACCGGACATTTCTCCTTGTTTTGCAGTGACCACACACAGAGAACCAACAACCCGTCCCACTGCTTGTTCAAGATTACTTGCAGGTTGAATTTTGGCGCGAACCTTTTTAACTTTTTTCAAAGCTTGAGCGAAGTCAGTTCCTGCTTCTTCACAGGTTTGCAGGGTATGGTCATTAGGTTTAAATTTAACCCTAATTGCATCAAACCCAAATTTATAACCCGCATCTTTGAGTTTGCTCTCAATGATATCGACTGCTTCCCCGCTCCAACCAAAGGAACCGAATACCCCAGCTAGTTTATTTTTTGTTGCAGCGGATAAAACAATACCCAAAGCAGTTTGTATAGGTGTTGGTGCGTGACCCCCCAAAGTTGGAGAACCAATCACAAAACCTGCAGATTTTTCCACTGCTGTGCGAATATCTTCTGGATCGGCAAATTCACAATTAATTGATTCTACACTCACGCCGGATTTAGTAATCCCACGGGCGATCGCTTGGGCTATGGTAGCAGTATTACCGTAAGCTGAAGCGTAAATTAGAGCAACGTTGGTATCTTGTGTTGTCTGTTGTTTACTCCACTGACGATAGGATTTAGTAAGTTCGATTAAACCGTAACGTACTAAAGGACCATGTCCCGGAGCATAAAGTCGAGCCGGAAATTCAGATAATTTATCCAGTGCTTTTTCTACTTGACGGGCGTGGGGTGCCATCAAACAGTCATAATAATAGCGCCGGTCTTCTTGAAATGCTTGCCAACCTTCGTCAAAGACTTGGTCACCGCATATATGTGCGCCAAATAATTTATCAGAGAAGAGAATCTCTGTTCGGGAATCATAGGTGCAAATTTCGTCGGGATAGCGGGGGTTTGGGGTCGGAATAAAGCTTAATTGATGACCTTGACCCAAATCGAGGATTTCATCTCCCCGCATCACCTTAAGCGGTAAATCTTTTGTTTCTGAAGAATCTTCAGTCGCAAGAGCTTTGCGTAAACTTATTGCACCGGGGTTAGAACAAACAAAAGTTATTTGGGGTGCAAGTTCCCATAAAGCTTTTAAAGTTATCGCCCGGTTGGGATTTACATGACCGATAATTACATAATCAATTTTTGTAATATCGATTCTCGACTTTAGTCCATCTAGAAAAATTTCTGTAAAAGTTTCTCCCGGAGGGTCAATTAAAGCAACTTTATCGCTTTCTATTAAATATGTATTAGCAGTAGTCCCCTTAGCAAGGGCATATTCAATTTCAAATCTTAACCTTGCCCAACTGCGCGATCGCAATACTCTGGTATTAGTACCAACTGGGAAAACTTGAACGTCACGAGGTTTTGTTATTGACATAAGTGGTTGGGAATTGGCGACTAGGGATTATGGATTAGCGACTAGGGATTAGGGATTAGGGATTAGCGACTGGGAATTGGAGATAATAAGAAAATTCCTGACTCATTACTCATTACTCATTACTCATTACTCATTACTTATTACCCATATGGCTAACGCCACGCAATACCTACGGTACGCTTACGCTAGGCGCTAACGCCTATCGCCAATCCCCAATCGCCTAATAATGATTTCCTACTTTGCGGTGGTGAACTGCTGTTAAAGCATCGGGTTTGGCGACTCTTCCGTTAGAGATTGTGCTAAATATCACCCAATGGTCGCCACAATCCATTCTACAAGCTACTTCACATTCCATATATGCTAAAGCATCAGCAAGAATTGGCGAACCATTTCCAGCAGTTTGAGTTCTTACACCTTCAAAACGATCCGCACCAGGGGCGAAACGCTTGAGGAAATGTTTCATTAAACCTTGGTAATTACCTTCTTCTAAAACATTAAGAATAAATGTATCACCAACTTGCATCAGGGATTCAATCGCCCTATCTTTCGCAACAGCAATGGAAACTCCTAAGGGTTTAAAGCTGGCTTGGTTTACCCAAGATGCTAACATGGCGCTTTTAACGTCGCCTTTCTTAGCTGTAATAATATACAATCCGCCACTGAGTCTTCCCAAAGCTTTGTCAAGGTCAGCATCTAAAGATTTCATTTGTTTAATGCTTTTCTTGATGGTTACTAACTGTGCTAGGTCAGTACCCGATTCTTCACAGAGTTTATCAGTATTTTCTGTGGGTGTTTCTTTAATTTGAATCGGTTGGAAGGCTGTTTTTAGACCCAAATCCCGGAATTTATTCAGGATGGGATAAACGGGTTCATCGTCACCACCGCCAGTTTCAAATACACCTACAGCTTGTTTTTCTTTGGCAGAACCTAAAATTGTACTTAAGGCTGCTTGAATATTGGAACCACCGGAAGCTGGAGTCATTCCCAAGACAATTCCAGCACAACGTCCGACTAATTCTCTTAACTCTTGTAAATCAACTTCGCCACCCAAGTCTATCATTTCCACTGCTACGCCAGTCTTAGTAATACCTGTAGCAATACCTGCGGCTAATCGATCGCTGTAACCGTATTCAGAAACAAAAAATATCCCGACTGTGGTTTCTGCTTTGGTTTTGTTTTGACTCCAAGTCCGGTAGCGTCCCACTAATTCATCAACATTGTGCCACAAAAGTGGACCGTGACCTGTGGCGATCGCGCCAATGGTTTCCAACTGTCCCATCCGCTTTAAAGCAGACATGACTGAACGGGAGTTAGGAGCCATTAAGCACTCATAATAAAACTTATAATCTGGTGATATTGCCTCTAAATCGTCGTCATAGGTTGCATCAGAGCAATAATGCATCCCAAAAGCATCGCAAGTGTAGAGGATTTGGGTTTTATGGTCGTAACTAAATATTGTATCTGGCCAATGCAAGTTTGGCGCAATTACAAATTCGATTTCGTGTCCGTTTCCTAAATCGATGCGATCGCTATTTTTAACGATTTGTTTTTTAAATGGTTGATGTACGAGATTTTCCAGAAACTGAATTGCGACCTTAGAACCAACAACAGTAATATCTGGTGCAAGTTCTAAAACATCTTTAACTAAACCACTATGATCGGGTTCTGTATGGCTGATAATTAAATAATCAATATCTTTAGGATCTATCAGTCCCTTAAGGGTATCGAGATAAAGCTGACGAAACTTTTCGTGAGAGGTATCTACTAAAGCTATCTTTTCACCACGAATGAGAAACGAGTTATAGGTAGTACCATTTTGCAAACCAAACTCAATATCAAAGCGGTCCCTATCCCAGTCAAGAGAACGAATTGTTGTGGTGTCAGCAGCAATATCGGTAGTTTGTATAGTAAGTCTTTTCTCGCTTTTATCTGTAAGTACTACCATAACTCGTCTCCTATTAAATAAGTATTTATCCCTCCAATCTTATTCTGGCACGAGTTATTTGTAACGTTTGATTAAATTTTCTATGCATGAGTTAAGAAAGTTAAAACAAAGAGTTATGGGGATTGGCGTTAGCGAAGCGTGACGCGACAGCGTCATATGGGGATTGGCGATTGGGTAATGGTGACGGTTAATGTATATTAGTCGCTTGTACATTCTCTAATTTTCGTTAGTATATAATCGTGTTTCTAAATGCATAATGTTTGTTCTTATTTTGCAACAAAAAAGACCGACTGGTCTGTAAAAGACTTTGATTTTCCATATTAATTAGAGGGAGAAAAGTAATGAGTGATTTTTGTGGTCAGGTTGCTCTGGTAACGGGAGCATCGCGAGGTGTTGGTGCAAGCATTGCTCGAATGTTAGCTTCTGCTGGGGCTGATGTGGTAATCAACTACCGTAGCAAAAGTCATCGGGCGTTTGAAGTCGCTGATGCTATTCGTGCAAATGGTCGTAAAGCTCTGCTTACTCAAGCTGATATTACTGATGAGAGTGAAATGACCCAGATGATGAAATTAGTAGAGAAGGAATTTGGTCATCTCAATCTCCTTTTCCTCAACGCAAGTGGTGGAATGGAGAAGAATAAGCCTGATGATTATGCGATGCAAATTAATCTTACCGCCCAGTCCCGTGCGGTTGACTTATTCTTACCCTTGATACCAGAAGGTGGACGCATTGTTTTTATTACCAGTCACCTTGCTCATTTTTATGGTCAAAAACCTGGTTACCCAATGTATGAATCAGTAGCAAAAAGCAAAAAAGCTGGTGAAGAAGCTCTGCGTAATCGCATTCCAGAATTAACAGCCAAAGGAATTAAACTAGTTGTGGTTAGTGGTGACTTTATTGAAGGTACTATTACTCCTAAGCTAATGCAGCGCAAACACCCGGATTTACTCGAAAATCGCCGCAAAAGTGCAGGTTCTTTACCTAATATTGAAGATTTTGCTCGTGCTATTGTTAATGCGGCAATGGATAGCAACTTAGAAAGTGGAGCAACTGTTTTTGTCGGAAGTACTGAGTGGGAAACTGTTTGAGAAGCTATTCGTCATCCTTGTTAGATTTTGCTCTTTTGTTTGATTAGATTAAAATTACCGGTAAGCTTGCGAAAACGCCACATAAAAACTCCAGATGCTACGGTCACACCAATCGATTGTCCAATCCACAAACCTACACCACCCAAACCGAACTGAAATCCTAATAAATAGCCGGTGGTTAACCCAACTCCCCAAAATACTGCAATATTTAGCAACATTGGTATGCGAGTATCCTGCAATCCGTACAACGCTCCCATAGTTGTCTTTTGTACTCCATCAAATACTTGAACGAAAGCAGCTACTGTTAGGATTGATGTGGCAATTTTGACTATATTTGCATTTTCCGGATTATTCACATCCACATATAAACTGATTATTTGTTCTGGATAGGTAAATAACACAACTCCAGTAAACGCCATGAAAATAGCCGCCATAGAAATGCTTACATATCCCGAATTTTTTGCACTTATGATATTTTGCTGTCCCAACCACTGACCAACCCGAGCGGTTGTAGCATAAGACATTCCCAGGGGAACCATAAAAATAATCACAATGGTTTGTAAAACTATTTGATGTGCTGCAAGTAC
The DNA here is from genome assembly GCF_030065675.1 of Mastigocoleus sp. MO_188.B34. Lineage (GTDB taxonomy): Bacteria > Cyanobacteriota > Cyanobacteriia > Cyanobacteriales > Nostocaceae > Mastigocoleus. The sequence continues at coordinate 9,352 of NZ_JASJDK010000071.1, forward strand.
ATCAGTTCCTAATACACCCATTAAGTAAGTTACAACCACGAATAATCCGAACTCGAAGGCGATCGCAATAGCCATTGGTACACCAATTCCTACTAATTTCCGAATCATTGGAAGTCGAACTGGAAGTTGAATTTGGGGTCTGAATCTACATAAGTCTGCAAAGATGCGGTAAGTCTGCAATTTTTTGTGTGCCATGATGTAGAACACCACAGCTAGAAACATTAACCACAGACTAACAGCACTTGATAAACCCAAACCTGCTAGTTCCATCCGGGGAAGTCCAAATTTACCAAACCCCAAAATGTAATTACCAAGAATATTGATAAATGTTCCCCCAATTACGATTATCATCACTGGAGCTGCTTGAGAAATTCCGGAGAGAACACCTCGCAGCATTGCGAAGCCTAAAGCCGGGAAAAACCCCCATAATATAATGTCTAAATATTGGTTTGCTAAGGTAATGGTGGTTGGTGATTGTCCAAGTTTGCCCATTAAACTATCAAAACCCCCCACCATTAACATTGTGGGAATACTAAGTATTATGGATAACACCATACCCTGACGAGCTATTAGTCCAACTCGTTTTTTGTGACCTGCTCCAAAAGCTTCAGCTACCAGGGGACTTACACCCATAACAACTCCACTGACAACACCCAGAAACATTTGAAAGGTTAAAGCTGCTAATCCTCCTGCTGCAAGGATTTCTGCTCCTAAATGACCCATCATGATAGAGTCAACAAAACCCGTAGCAGATTGAGCGACTTGAGCGCTTGCGAGGGGAACAGCAAGCTGGAGAAATCCCTTGATTTCACCACGGATGTTAGATTTGATAGGTAATGAGGTCATGATTAAGTATTTGAGAATAATTGCGATTCCTTGAGGCTTGATTAACAGTTTTATTTGTACGTAATATCGTTTCCGTTTGCTTTGGAATGATTTAAAAGGTGATTGAGAAAACTCTACACCTCTGTGCGTACAAAATATATAATTCCGATGCTCACGGATTTGATATAACCCAGGAAAACGCAAAATTAAGCCTGGAATATTTGTTTGTATAATTAGAATTTACGAAAATATGCTAAGGAAATCTCTCTAAATTTTGCTCAACTGTTAAAATCTTGCGATTGATTTTGATAGAGTAGTGCGTGTCAACTAATTTTACTTTACAATTTTCAACTACTCAGCAATCGCAACATGCTAGAAATCCAAGAACTTAAGTCACACAAAGAATTTCAAGAAACATTCCAAATCAAATCTGTTTCTACTAAACTGAAAACTTGCAAAGTCTTAAATGACCCCAAGAAGCAGGAGCTGCTTGAGAAACTGCTTGCAAAGTGGGATAAGGAGTTAGAGAAATTACTGAATTCGTGAATCAGCTTCAATTCAAATAGCTTTGAACCTGTTATATACTCTTGTTAAAACCCACTCTCTGACTGCATCACCAAATTCTTTGTCATCAATAATTTTGGTAAAAATATCCTGATTCAAATCCATTCGCTCAATCAGTTTATCTAGAAATATCTCCTCAAAGCCATATTTGAAATTCTGAATAGAATTATTTTTAGCCTGCTGTTCTAACTGCTTATCTTCAACCAGTGACTGTTCAATCTGGCTAAAGAAGTATTTGTCTGCTTCGGTAAAATCAGTAGCAAATTTTCTGTTCAAAATATCAACAATTTCAGACAGCTTGGCTTTTTCTTCTTTTTCTCTGGGTATTCCAGCTTCTGTGCTGGGTTGGAGGAAAGAGGAGGCATTTTTTTCTAAGACTATCCTACCTTCGCTAATCTTTTGCAATCGGTAATATTCCAAGGCTACTTCATCAGTCAGTTTAAAGATTTCGCTCTGCGTCCGTTTGGGTAACTTGGTTTGTAAAAGACGGGCATAGGCATAGAACTTTTCCAGTTCCTCGTCGGCAAAGGGCATGATTTGAGCCAAAAAGGCATATAAACGGATAAATACCCCCAGGCTGTTTTTAAATTCTTCTTGCTCCTCTTGCTCCAAATTTTCTTTGAAACGTTCTACTGCCTCATCTACAATCCGGTGCAGCTGGCTGTGGTCTTTAGTACTGGCTTTTTCTCTGGATTTGAAAAATACTTTAGCAAACTCATCTATTTCACTATATTCAATGACCTGATAACTATCTAGTCTGCTTTTTAAATCGTACAATCTGTTGGGGTCTGTAGTTGACTCAAGACTGGTTTGCTCGTAATAAGGCTGGAAGGATTGAATGATATCAGCTTCTTCATTGGCAAAGTCTAAAATAAAGGTGTCTTCCTTACCTAGACAAGTACGATTCAGGCGGGAAAGGGTTTGTACCGCTTTCACTCCAGACAGTTTTTTGTCCACGTACATCGTATGCAGCAAAGGCTGATCAAAACCAGTTTGGTACTTATCTGCTACTATTAGGAACTGGTATTCTTTCTCAAACTTTTCTGGTACTTCTTTGTCCCCAAAACCATTAATGTCCGTTTCTGTATATTTAATACCTGTTTCTTTGTCAGTAAAGGCGGTAAAAGCTACTAAGGCTTTTATATCTGTATAACCTTTACGTTTCAAATAGCTGTCAAACTCTTCTTTGTAGCGAACTACATGGGGGCGGGAAGGAGTGACTAACATAGCTTTGGCTTTGCCACCAATTTTGTGCATCACACACTGGCGAAAATGTTCTACTATCACTTCAATTTTTTGAGCCAAATTATGAGGATGCAGGGAAATAAATCTGGCTATAGCCCGACTGGCTTTCCTTTTACTGATTTGCGGGTCATCTTCTATGGCTTTAGATAGCTGGAAGTAAGTTTTATAAGTGGTGTAATTTTGCAAGACATCCATAATAAAATCTTCCTCTATAGCTTGGCGCATAGAATATAAGTGGAAGGGTTCAGGCTGACCTTGGCTGTTAATGGTGCCAAATACTTCCAGAGTTTTTGGCTTGGGTGTAGCGGTGAAGGCAAAAAAGCTTAAGTTTGGCTGCTGACCGCGATCCTGCATTGATTTTCTGATATTATCTTCTTCTGTATTGTCTGCCGCTTCCACTTCACTGGCACCATCTTCTGCTGCCGAGCTACTTAAATCGTTAATACTGAGGGCTTCTTTCATCTTTTTGCTGGTTTCTCCGCCCTGAGAACTGTGAGCCTCATCCACAATCAAAGCGTAATTGCGGCTGGGCAACTGGCTGATTTTATCTAAGACGAAGGGGAATTTTTGCAGGGTGGTAATAATGATATTTGTACCAGTTTCCAAAGCCTGGATTAACTGGGAAGAATCTTTATCAATTTTTCTGACAAAACCTTGTTTATGCTCAAACTGATAAATGGTTTCCTGTAGTTGTCTGTCTAAGACTTTTCTATCTGTAATGACAATTACTGAGTCAAAAACCCGCTTATCCTGACTGTTATACAAACTGGCGAGTTGATAAGCCAGCCAAGCGATAGAATTACTTTTACCACTGCCGGTAGAGTGCTGGATTAAATAATTATGTCCCGCCCCCTTGTCTTTAGCATCCCTGGTGAGACTGTGAACTACATCTAGTTGGTGAAAGCGGGGAAATATCAAGCTTTCTTTCTTAACACTTTTACCGTTAACTTCAATCGTATCCTGTTCCAGGTGCAAAAAACGTCCTATAATGTCCAGCCAGCTGTCTTTTGCCCAGATATTTTCCCACAAATAAGCAGTTTTGTAACCATTAGGATTAGGCGGGTTACCAGCCCCTTTGTTATAACCTTGATTGAAGGGGAGAAAGCGGGTGTTTTTACCGTCAATCCGGGTAGTCATCCAGGCTTCATCCGGATCGAGGGCAAAGTGTACTAACGCCCGTCGCTTGAATTGAAACAGGAGTTCGCGATTATCCCTGTCTGTCACATACTGATTTTTGGCATCCTGCACTTCCTGTCCGGTAAACTGATTTTTAAGTTCTATAGTGGCAACAGGTAAGCCATTAACACTTAGCACTAAATCCAGGGAATTGTTGTTCTTGCTGCTGTAATGCACCTGGCGGGTGACGGTAAGAATGTTTTTGTTGTATAGAGCTAAAGTTTCAGGATTGAGAGAACTGGGGGGTTTGAAGTAAGCCAGTTTGAAGCGTACCCCGTAATCTGTAATACCATGGCGAAGTACATCCAGCATACCCCGAAATTCTAATTCTTTGTAGAGGCGCTGGATAAATTTTGATTCTACCAGTAAGCCATGAATCCCTTCCAGCTTTTGCCACGCTTCTGGCTGGGAGTTTTGAACAAATTCCAGAACAGTAGGTTTGTCAAAGGCTAATTCGCGGCTAAAGTTTTCAGTGTAGCTAAGTTGATAACCACCATCCTTAATTAAGGAGTCAATAATAGCAATTTCAAAAGCTGTTTCACCTATCTGACTAGTCATCTTCACCTACTCCCCATTCTTTAAGTTCTCAATAAAAGACTGGTAGGCAGCCTCACGAAATACATAAATTAGTCTTTCCCGGTCATTTTCAGCAATATCTTCTTTTAAACAACCATTTTCGTAGCAGGAGCAGATAAACTCAAAGTCTCCTAACTGATTAAACTGGCTTAAATTGTCAATGATATTAGGTAATTTATCTTCAATAATAGTTAATGTGTCCGGGTCAAAGTAGCGAACGTCTGGTTTGCTGTGAAAGTCAAAGGCTCGTCCCTGGAAATAAGGTTTACCTTGTATAGATTCCCAGTAAATACCGAAAAATTCTGAAGTGCCTGATTTATAAACTTTAGCAATCTGAGTTGCCCCGTCTACTTCTCTAATATTTTTATCTCTGGACATCTGAACCAGAACCTGCAAAGGTTCCATGTCTAATTTGTCGTTCTCAAAATTTTTGTCTTTATATCTCTTAGAAGCCTTATCAGTTAATTCTTCTGGCTCTCCCATAAAAGCATAAATTCCAGTTTTACTTGATTCTTCAGTATATTCTTTAAATACAAATCCTTCTGCATCCTTAGAGTAGTAAAGTTCCCAGATACGAAAGCGGCCTTCTACCCAACTCCAGCCACCAAAAAGAAATTTTGCTTCAGATCTTAAACAATGAATATCTAAACGAGAAACTTCGTTTACAATTGTATTAACTAATGAAGTAAAAAGAGAAGAGAGATAATCTAATACCCCTTCAATATCAGTACGGTTACTTTGCAGTCTTTTACTTAATTTAATTGAAGAAATAAGGTTTAATATTAATGGATAAGCTCGGGCTGTGCTGCCAGCAAAACAAATTAAACAATCAGGTCTGGGTAACTCAAATAACTTAATTCCCTGATTCCACTTTTCCCCACCGGTTAAGGAACTGTCGGTAGCAAAAACTAACTCTTCGACATTATTCTTTTCCCGAATCCAGGCAGCACACAGAGTCATGCCACTTCCTCCTGCTCAACATTTATCTTACCTGTTACTGCCGCTGTGATGAGGGACTGGCGGTATTCCTGGAGACGGTTAATTTGAGTTCTAATAGCTAAAATAAGTCTATCTATATATTTATTTTGTTCCTGAACCCACCGACTTATTAAAATTTGTTCCTGTCTAGGAGGAAGAGGAACAGGACATTCTTCAAACCCTGTTTTATTGACATATGGAATAGTTGTTGCTGTTGCTACTGATTTAAAGTAAACACTTGAATTTATGATGCAGTTGCGAAGAAAATCTACCTCTATATTTATAGGAATATATGCTTGAAGTTGTTGATTAATTATTACAGTTGACTTCGTAATTGATGCTGTGCCAAAGGTTCCAGTACACCCTGTAACTACCGCACCTATTTGAAGTGGTTTACTCCCAGCTTCTATCAGAGCATCATCTGAAACATAAAATCCTTTATTGGAAGTTTCTATGAACATTGAGCCTATTTCATCTAAAGTAATCCAAGGATAACCATTGTCCTCATTAAGCCTTGGTTTGTTACGTTGAGGTACATATACAGATGCAACTCTTTTAGCGGCTACAACTTTCCAATGCTCTGGAATCTCCCCAATCCAAGGAATCCCAGAATCTTTCATTGCTACATTGGGATTTAGCCCCTTAGTGACTACGTGATTGATGAGGGCTGTACGTTTTTCTTCCAAAAGTTCAATGAGACGTTGTTTTTTGGCAATCAGCTCATCAATTGCAGCAGTTTTGCGATCTAGGAAAGTAGCGATCGCTTTTTGGATGTCTAAGCTTGGAACAGGAAAAGCAAAATCGCTTAATTGATTTTGATACAGGTGGTTAATAGTTGTACCTACTTTAATATAATCAATAAAAGTTTGAAAAATCTTTGATTGAAGTAGCCAGTACATGAAGTGATTAACGTAAACAGCCTTTAAGGGGCGAGTAACAAAGATACCACTATTTAATGTTGCAGGTTCATTTAACCCCTCAACTAAGGCAACTTTTCCAATTGTCCCATCCTTTGTAATCAAAAGGTCGCCTTCTTGGATCTGTATATAAGAATCTTGCTGATACCTTTCTTCTGAAACACGATAGCAGGTTTCCCAATTAACTCGCCCATTTTCAAAATCAGTTCCTGTTACTAAAAGCACACCTTGATTAAGATATTCACTAGATGTTAGACCATGCCAGCCGACACGAGCTTTTAAATAAGTTGCGTGCTTAATACGTTTGATAGACCAGTCAAGCCTGACATCTTTAATCCAGATGGGACGGAAATACTCTTCACTCATTACAAAATCTCCTCCAACATCCCCCTAATCTCTTCTTCCAACTCCTTAATTTCCAATTCAATTTCCTTTAAATCCCTTGGTGGTACATATTCGTAAAAATGGCGGGTAAAGGGAATTTCATAACCTACCTTAGTCTTACTTTCATCCACCCAGGCATCTGGCAGATGAGGCAGCACTTCCCGCTTCATATACTCATTAATATCATCCTTAAGCGGTACATTTTCATAGTCACGTAAATCTGTATCCGCTTCAGCATTTCCATCTTTATCAGTGCAAATATCAGCCGTTTCATCTCTTTCACTTAAACCATTCAAAATGGCTTTTTTTACTGGAGCAGAAACTTTACCATTTACCCCTTTGAGCGCCTTAGTTACATCTTTTTCAAACTCATTGCGGTTTTTATATAATTTATCTCCCAAAGTCTGCAATGCTTGCTTAATCTCAGCCTGCAACTTTTCTCCAGCTTTAATCTCTTCCTTCGCCGCCGCCTCTCCCTTCTTTTTAGAACTGGCTAATTTAGCAAATCCAGTCTCACTTTCCACTTTAGCTATCCGTTCTTGAGTAACCTGAAAATTCAGTCTGAGGGGTCGCTCTACCGTAATTCGCCAGTAACCAAAATCTTTGTTATCAAAAATCTTACTGACAACCACATCCTTTTCTTTCCCATCAACTTCCAGTCTACGCCTTTCATTATCTTGAAAAGCACCATAAATCTTGGTAATTTCGGCAATTTGGTCAGGCTTATTATCTTGCCCATCCCCAATTTCATTTCTTTTATTACCCAGAGAGCGGCTCATTTTCTTGTAATAATTGATAGCGTTAATTAACTGAATCTTGCCTTTTCTCTCTGGTATCTTTTTATTAGTAACAACCCAGATATAAGTATAAATACCTGTGTTATAAAACAGCTGATCGGGTAAAGCTACAATTGCTTCCAGTAAATCATTTTCTATAATCCATCTGCGAATCTCACTTTCACCACTTCCCGCACTGCCAGAAAAGAGAGGAGAGCCATTAAAGACAATGGCAATACGCGAACCACCATTATCCCGCTTCATCTTGGAAATCATGTGCTGCAGAAAGAGGAAGGAGCCATCGGAGATTCTGGGTAAACCTGCTCCAAAGCGCCCGTCAAACCCTTTCTTCTCATACTCTGCCCTCACGTGAGTCTGCACCTTCTTCCACTCCACCCCAAAGGGAGGGTTGGAAAGTATGTAATCAAAAGTCTCGCCTACCAAACCGTCACTGGTAAAGGTGTTGCCAAACTTGATATTGCTCACATTCTGCCCCTTTATCAACATATCTGATTTACAGATAGCGTAGGATTCAGGGTTGATTTCCTGCCCAAAAACCACAGGTTTGGCATCAATATTCAGTTCTTTAATATACTCTTCTGAAACAGATAACATACCTCCTGTTCCACAAGCGGGATCGTAAATGGTTTTCACAATTCCTTCCTGGGTCAGAATATCTCTGTCATTAATAAAGAGCAGATTAACCATTAATCGGATAACTTCGCGGGGTGTAAAGTGTTCCCCGGCAGTTTCGTTGGATAATTCGGAAAATTTGCGGATTAGTTCTTCAAAAACATAACCCATTTCCATATTTGAAACTACATTTGGGTGCAAATCTACTTCTGCAAATTTCTTTATAACTAAAAATAGTAAATCGGCTTCATCTAAACGGGTAATATGGTCATTAAAATTGAAATAATCTATAATTTCGCGCCCAGAGGAAGAAAAATAATTAATAAAATTCTTGAGATTAGGTGCCACATTCTCAGCATCTTTGGTCAGTTCCTCAAAAGTAAAACGGCTAGTGTTGTGAAAGGGAACTCCGGCTTTCTGGTTAAGTAATGGTTCTGGATTTTTTATCTTCAGCGACTTCACTTTATTCTCAAAGAAATCCAGCACTTCTTTTTTAGTTGGTTCTAAAACACAATCCAAACGGCGCAGCACCGTAAAAGGTAGTATGACCTTACCATAATCAGCTTGCTTGTAATCTCCGCGCAGCAAGTCAGCCACACTCCAAATAAAATTGGCTAGTTGTCCTACCTTTTCCGTTCTTGCCATTAAAAATCCCAACTCTAATTTATCTTTTGCGGCATCTTTGAGTTTAGCCAACTACTTATTTAAGCAGATTTATTACTAATAAAACTAGAAACAATAGAAACTATACATCAAATATCAACCAAGGTGGCTATCGTCTTTTTGCTCTACGAGATACTGGTGTTATTGTTTCTCTTGCGGGTCTTGCTATAATTACAAACTTTTATTATGGTCGCCATGTGTGGGTTTACGATTTAGTTACAACCAGCAAAGTTCGCTCCAAAGGCTACGGTCGTCATTTGATGAAGTTTATTGAGGAGTTTGCTCGTCAAGAAAACTGCGAAGTTGTTGCACTATCATCAGGGTTCGAACGAAAAGATGCTCATCGCTTTTACGAAGAGCGCATGAATTATGAGAAATGCGCCTATGTGTTTAAAAAATCTGTGCAATAGGGTTTCAAAATTATTTTTTCCAATCTAATTTTTCCCTATCTAAATAATGGCAAGCGATAAAAAATTACCAAGGTAATACTTCGCCATTAGCATGCCAGAAGGTTCCGGTGTTGTCCATATTTAACTGATCAATACGAGCTAACAATCCTTTCACTGATGTCTCAGTAGTAATTCCAGAATCAGTAAAGTTCGTCATACGTGTCTTAACTAACCCTGGATGAAGAATCGCAACAGGGATACCTTTCGATTTCAAATCTTCAGATAATGATTTACCAGCCATTGACATAGCAACTTTCGACATTCGATAACCATACTGACCGCCAGAAGTATTATCATCAATGGAACCCATGCGGCTAGTCATCATGATGACTTTTGAACCCGACTTTAAGTTAGGAAGCAAAGCTTGAGTCAAACGTAATGGACCAATTGCATTAACTTCAAACTGTCGGCGAATGCTGTCAAAATCTAAGTTATCCAGACCCATTCGTTCTACAATACCAGCATTATTAATTAAAACATCAATAGTTTCACCATCAAGTCGTTTAACCAAACTAGCAACTGAGGATTCATCTGTAATATCGATATCTGTTTCTACTCGTATACCTAAATTCTTTAATTCATCTGATGCTGAACGACATACAGCAATTACATCATCACCTCGTTCTTTGAGTTGATGACAGTATTCTAAGCCTATACCTCGATTTGCTCCAGTTACTAGATAAGTTGCCATATTGATATTTTCCCTGACTTACAGCTTTAGAGTATCAAGTTTTGGGCATTTTATTTTTGATGTCGAAAATAACAAAAGTCCCCCAATAAATTGGACGTAGTGGTTAACGGGGGATTTAGGAAGATCCAAGATATCTTAGATAAATAATATGTATGACTTTTAAATATTTTCTAATCCATAGCAGGATTGTCCTGATCCGAAACGTCGTTTATATGGGTAAACTTCAAAATCAACTGGACATTCGGTTAATTCTACTTTCCCATTGGGCATTAAAGCAAAATTTCTGCTCCAATCGGTCTGATATACCTCAAAAACAACCAGATCGATGAAATCACAAGTTTTGATTATGGGTGTAGCAATAGTATTCAGTAATGCAGGAGAATTCATAACCGAGTTTACCGACGCTCCCCGAATATGGAATTCTTGTTTGTGCAGACGACCTTGGTGATGGTTAGGATAACTAATTGCAAATATTGGAGATTTAACTACTTGAATTTGAGGAATTTTTTCTAGTTTATTTTTAGCATTTTTAGCATCAGTAATAGCTGTAAGGCATTCTTGTGTTAAATTAAAATTTTTATCTTTTGCTTGAGAAGCAATTGTGATACCTTCGGCAAGGACTGGAACAGTACAAACAGTCAAGCTTAATAAACTTATAGCAGTACTTGTAAGTAGTTTTTTCACCATAATCTTTTAAATAGTCAATTTAGTTATGTTTTTAATGAAAAGTGAAGGATAATTTGCCACTTTTTCTAAGAGGCTGTTTAAAAAGTTATATTATTTACCTAACATATCTTGGATTCCCCTAAATCCCCTTGGAAAGGGGGACTTTGCCTAGACTTTGCCCCCTTTTTAAGAGGATTGGGGGATCTAAATAATGATTTTGGGTAATAAACAATACTTTATAAACAACCTCTAATGATTATGCTGAAAACTACAATCTACTCGTGCACTATTTCACAAAAACGATAAAGGATTGCTCATATTTTCTGCAAAACCAAGAATACCGCGATCGCGATGTTCGTAAAGTAAATTCCCTTCTGAATCAAACAGAAAAGTTCCTCCCCGTTGAGTCAAATAAGCTGAGTTAGGAACATAGGTATTCCAATTGCTTAAAACTTCGCTCATATTTCGCAAACGCAGAGTTGCAAGTTCAAAAGGACGTTGAAAACCTTTTCCTCCTGCAAACTTGAAAAAAGAACCTTTGATTGCTGGTAAAGGTGTACCATCTACAACTTCTTCATCACCAATTAACTGGGGAGATTGACGATCGCCCTTATAACCCCGAAATACTTCTGCTAAAGTTCCTGGACTACCAATTCCTGCGCACATCAGCATAAAATTTAACCAAGCATTTTGTCCATCTGAAAATAAAGGAAGTTTTGCAGACAAACCGGGATAAAGTCCCAATAAGGCGTGAATTTTGGCTTCAGGATCTACAAATAATGATTCTTGGGGGAAACCGGTATACTCACAAAATTTTAAACCAGAATTGCGATCGCCAATTCCAATAGCGCGAATAGCTATTTCTTTAGCTTGCAATTTTTCTTTTTCTCTTTGCAGCCACCAAGCATACTCCAGGTTATCAAAATCCCCCAATTGGGACCAAATTAAAACCAGAGTTTGGGGAGCGTTAGAAGAATCATTCAAAATTGGCTGAATCTCTCCATCACTAATTCGCAAGCATTGAGTTTGCTTCAAGATAGAGTAGATATTTTGAGAGTTTGTAGCTTGAGAGTTTGTAGCTTGAGGGTTTTTATCTTGAGAGGTTTTATCTTGAGAGTTTGAGTTAGTTGAGGGATTCATTTTTTATCGGGAGGTGTATCTAGGATTTCAGGGGATATGCAAAAAAAGTTCGATTTTGCAACTCAGCCATTGGGGAAATAGATTTTTAGGTAAGCAACAAGCAGCTTTTTTTCTTCTGCTCTTAATTTTGCTCTTAAGGTTTCATCAGCTTGTGAAGAGACAAATTCGAGAACACAGCAAGCTTCAACCGTTACCATTGAAATTAACTTGATTTGTTCTGGTTCCATCTCTGGAGCGCGAGCAGCAAAAAACGCTTCAAAATAAGGTTCTATCTCACGGTTAATATTTTCCACTATCGCCGTAGCTGTGGGTGAAAAATGATAGTCCAGCAATACCGCACGAAAACCTGGTTGCGACAAGAAATCATCATAATAAGTATCAATAATCTGATCGATTACCGAACTAATTGGTAGATCGCAGTTCAGAGAACTTAACATCTCACTAAAAACTTCCCGCACCCGATCCATGTAAAAGCTAGCTAAAGCTTGAAAAATCGCTGCTTTATCTGGGAAGAAACGGTATAGCGACCCTACAGAAGTTTTCGCTTGTTTCGCGATCGCAGTAGTAGAAGCAGCCTCATAACCCAGCTCACCAAAAACCCGAGCTGCTGCTTCGAGAATTTGAGTGACTCTTTTCTGACTGCGGGACTGCTGGGGTAAACGTCTAAAGCGATCAGTATCTTGGGGAATTTTGAGCATATTCTCAACTCAGATAAATCAGCAAAACAAGCTTTACTTAATTGTAGTGAACGCGAAACTTTTTTCATATATTGACAAACGTGAAATTTTTTTCGTATTTTTAAAAAGTGAAAGTTTTTTCATGTTTTTATTTTTGGTATTACAAATGAAGCGTCGTCAATTGATGTACAGTATCTTCTCTGCTTCAACTGTTGCAGTAGGCTCTCAACTTGTTGGACATCAACCTCCAAGAGCTAGTCAAATGGAAATTAAAAAGACAAGTCAAAAGACATCTACAAAAACAGATTACGAAGTTATCGTCATCGGTGCGGGTGCAGCAGGTTTAGCAGCTGCGCGCTCTCTTCAAGATGCTGGACGTGAAGTTTTGGTACTGGAAGCTCGCGATCGCATAGGTGGAAGGATATACACTGACTACAACTTTGCATCCCATCCCATTGAACGGGGTGCAGAATACATTCAGGGTGAAAATATCATTATCTGGAAAGGGATAAAGCAATATGGGCTAAAAACTCTCCCTGTTTTTGAAGATATTAAGCATGCTTTCACATACTTTAACGGGAAATATTTGTCCGTGAAGCAGCTGTATAAAGACTCTAAACCAAAAGCTTTAGACTTTCTCGTTTCAAGAGATTCAGAACTCTTTGAGTTAGCCGAACAATGGGTAAAAGCGGGTAAACCAGATACCACAGCAGCAAAATTACTAGCTGCAAATAATGTCCGCTTTTCCCCGGAATCCTATCGATTAGTAGATAATTCCTTCAGTAGTGAATACGCTGCAAATCTCCAACAGTTAGGTGTCTATGGTCTCTTGGAAGCAAGCTATGAAGGAGATGGCGATCGCAATTTCCGTTTGAAAAAGGGGTATTCTCATCTGCTCAAACTGTTTGCAAATGACTTGAACATTCGTCACTCTACTCCGGTAAGCAAAATCATTTGGGACTCAGATGGAGTTCAATTGCAAACTGATAAAAATGAGACTTTCACAGCCAAGAAAGTGATAATTACGGTTCCATTAGCTTTATTACAATCAAACACGATTGTCTTCGAGCCAGTATTACCTCCTGGAAAACGGGCTGCGATCGATGGACTGGGTATTGCTCATGTTACTAAACTAATTTTGAAATTTGACAAGCCTTTTTGGTCTAAAGAGACTGAATTCATCTTGACAACTCTGGATACTCAAATGTGGTGGCGATCGGGTTGGGGTCGGAAAAAAGAAGCACCTGTATTAACGGCTTATACTGGAGCGACAAATGCAATTAATTTTAGTGAGATGGGTCGCGATGCTGCGATCAATGCTGGGTTAAGAGATTTAGAGAAAATTTTTAAAATTCCCCTTAAGCGTAGGTTGACTGATGCACTATTTGTAGATTTTAGAACCGATCCTTATTCCCAAATGGCTTATTCCTATGTTCCTGTGGGTGGAACTGGTTTGAGGAAGAAACTTGCTCAACCCGTTGACAACATTCTATTTTTTGCTGGGGAAGCAACTAACGTAAATCGTCCTTCAACAGTACATGGAGCAATTGAAAGTGGTTTAAGAGTAGCTCGGGAAGTATTGAGTATGAAATCGAGTATGGAGAATGTTCGGGAATAATTACAAATCCATAATTACAAATCTATTCTTTAAATATTTGGTATTTATTTTTTCAAACTCTAGAAACAAAGAATCCAAAAAAGCCCAGTTGTTTCATTCACAAGCTGGGCTAATATTTACAGAACCACATTACAGGAAACAAGAATTTACACAGAAATTCTTAACCAAGATTACAAAGCTTAATTCTGTTCTAAATTAACTTTAACTACTTTATTCTTTTCTTCAGTAGTTTTAGGTAGTGTCAAGTTCAAAATACCATCTTTATATTCAGCCGTAGCTTTAGTATTTTGAATGCGAGTATGTAGAGGAATTACACGATAGAACTTGCCATAGGAAAATTCACTTCTAGTATTTCCATCATCCTCTGTTTTAGTTTCAGATTTACGTTCACCACTAATAGAAACAGAGTCTTCCATTACTTGAATGTCTAGGTCTTTTGCTTCCATACCTGGAACTTCAAGCTTTAGATGAAGTGCATCATCGGTTTCTGTGAGTTCGGCTGCTGGAGTTTTAGTAAAATTAGTTAACTCTCTGAAATTTACTGGAATTAAATCATCAAATAAGCGGTTAAAGCTACGTTCTAAACTTTGAAATTCATTGCTTGGGTTATAACGTACTAATCTCATATTTTTACTCCCTCTATTTGCTTACAGAATCTTTAGTTATTTCAAATTTAATTTCTTGCTTCGATTACTATATTAGGGATAATTAATAGGATGGCAAATTCGGTTTTTAACACTTAATAATTGATGATTGCCGAACGATTGAAAAGCCATCAAATTATTACGGTTAATAGGAATATTATTAGTACGGTTTACCCTAAACAGCTTATGGAAATTACGCTATAATTTGCTCTGTTTCTGCTACTAATTGTTTCTAATGACTTGCGCGTAGTCCTATACTTCCACTTCTTGTAAGGTCTTTCCAAATACTTGCAGTAATTAAAACGAAAAATTTATGACCCCAAAATAACCGAGAATGGGAAAGTAAATTTTATTCGTTCTATATCGGAGTAAAGTTATAATGTCTCGCCCGATCGCAATTGCTTTGGGAATATTCCTAGTCATAACAAGCTTTTTAATCCCTTCTGATGCAGCTTTGGCTGCTAATTTGGGAGTGAATAACAGCCATCTTGCAGCTTGTCCAGCTTCCCCGAACTGTGTTGTCAGTCAAGACGGTGATGCAAAACATGCTATTGACCCAATTACTTATCATGTGGATCGCGAGCAAGCAAAAGAAACTTTACTCAAAGTTCTTACCGTTGTTCCCCGTACAGAAGTTATCGAAAAAACAGATAGTTACATCCACGCTCTTTCTAAAAGTCGGATTTTCAAGTTTGTTGATGATGTAGAGTTTTATTTTCCAGATGATGAGAAGGTAATTCATATGCGATCAGCTTCTCGGGTCGGAGAGTCGGATCTTGGTGTTAATCGCAGAAGGATGGAGCAAATTCGTCTAGCTATGGAAGATTTGGATGTTTAAATTTGACGACTTAAATGTGATCGTTTAAATTTGATGTTTGAATTTTCGATTAAGTGAGTATATATCTAGAGACGTACTATGTATGGTACGTCTTTTTTATGACTAAAACCTCACTTTTATTTATGGTGTCGTCATTTTTCAAGCAGGTGATCGCTCGATTCAACACATTACTAACTGTTTAGAACCAAGAGAAAAACAAGGATTTAGTAATGCTTTGATATATTTTCTCAGAGAAATTTTGAAACATCCAATTGAAAAAATGACAAAATGATTGATTGTATTACATCAAATTTCGGTGGAAGTCACTTCACTAGCGAAGTTTAGGAACCAGCAAATTCGCGGTTACTAATATGAGACGGAGAAACAAATAAAGATTTGTTGTTGAATGTACTACAAAAACAATTTACAACATACTACAATATTTATTAGCTATTGTTCTGTCGAAAATATTTTAGGTATGTATTACTGCTTGAAACAAGATAACTTTGGAGATTTTCTCCCGATTAACCATCAAAAAAATCTTATATCCCAAAATCCCATATCTCAAAATCCTATATCTCAAAATCTTATATACAAATTATGCTGCAAATTTCTAACAAAGTTATTATTCCCGACAACGAAATCGAAATAAGTGCAATTCGTTCCCAAGGTGCGGGTGGTCAAAATGTGAATAAGGTTGCTACCGCGATTCATTTACGTTTTGACATTCAGGCTTCGTCTTTACCGGATGATTATAAACAGAAGCTCTTAAAGTTAAATGATAAACGTATTACCCAAGATGGGATTATTATTATTAAAGCTCAAGAATATAGAAGTCAGCTAAAAAATCGAGAAGATGCACTTTCTAGATTAAAAGAATTGATAAAGAGTGCAATGGTAGTTAAGAAAAAACGTAAACCTACTAAACCAACAACAAGTTCTCAAAAAAAACGCCTTGATTCCAAAACTAAGCGCAGTCAGATTAAATCTAATCGGAGAAAGGTTGATGATGAGTAGTAGACAAGCTTTTGAACTAGAGAATCTGATTTTTATTTTTATAGTAGATTGCGAGTCAGTGAGGTACAGGTTAAAAGCTGAAAGTCAGTGGTAAAAGGTATTTATTCTACTCCTGATATTCTTTCCGTTTACTTTGGAATGATTTAAAAGGTGATTGAAAAAACTCTGAACCGAATGGCACTAAGAAAAGCCATTCGAGCCAGAAGTATTTATACATTATTTCCCCACTGGCATTAGTCAGCATCAACTCGCATTTAAGCGGCTTGATGACAACACTACTATATTTTGGCGTATTAAAGCTGAGGTCTTCTCTACAGGAAATTTAGAGGACGACCTCACAAACCTGATGTTAACAAGGATTAGAGACATTATGAGTATATATACACGCGGCAGTGCTGGTTTAACTCCTTCATCTGGTGAGGTACCAGTTCTAATTGGCACTAAAATTTAGGCAAGCAGGTTTCTGCACTGATGCCTGCTTTGATTGCTTCTTGTTTGCGTTCGCTGTAGCGGTTCGTAAGATAATCTGCCTTATCGCGCAAAAGTAAGGTAAATTTATACAATTCTTCCATGACATCAACTACTCGATCGCGATAAGGGGAATCTTTCATGGTTCCTTCTTCGTTAAACTCTTGGTAAGCTTTAGCAACGGAAGATTGATTGGGAATTGTAAACATCCGCATCCAGCGCCCCAAAATTCGCATGGAATTTACGGCGTTAAAAGATTGAGAACCACCACTGACTTGCATTACAGCCAAAGTTCTACCCTGGGTTGGTCTAACTGCTCCTACACTTAAAGGAATCCAGTCAATTTGGTTTTTGAGAATGCCAGTAAGATTACCGTGCATTTCTGGAGATGACCAAACTTGACCCTCAGACCATTGACTTAATTCCCATAATTCTTGAACTTTGGGATGGGATTCGGGTACGCTACCCCGAATCGGTAATTCATGAGGATGAAAAAACTTGACTTGTGCGCCAAATCCACCAATGATTCGGGCTGCTTCTTCTGCTAGAAGCCGACTATAAGAACGTTCTCGTAAGGAACCATACAAGAATAATATCCTAGGTGGATGACTGAAATCGGTCATAATACTTGAATCAACGAAAATCGAAAAAATAACTTTATTGCTGTTGTGGGATGTACTCTAAAAAATGGAGGATTTTTATTGCACTCACTTATAACTCCTTGTCCCTGACTAGCGATGCACGTAAATTGTGATAAATTTAACTAAAATCAACTCCCGAATAATTAGGAGGAACTATCGTCATTCATCCTTGCAACTAAAACAGGACGTGGGTCGCGTAAAGTTGCCTTTTCTGGTTCCCGTGGGAACCAAGCCGCAGTACACTTACAAAACTCAACCAACATCAACATCACCGGTACTTCAATTAAAACGCCCACCACCGTTGCCAAGGCTGCACCGGAATTCAAGCCAAACAGCATTACCGCTGTAGCAATAGCGACTTCAAAGTGATTACTAGCGCCAATTAAAGCAGCTGGTGCAGCATCCTCATAGGATAAATTCAGCTTTAAGCCCGCTACATAAGCAATCAAAAAGATAAAGTTGGTTTGGATAAATAGCGGTACAGCAATTAGTACAATGTGCAGAGGATTTTCTACAATTAATTCACCTTTAAATGCAAACAGTAGCACCAAAGTTAACAGTAAAGCGGTAATGGAAATCGGAGTTAAATACTTTAAAAATCGCCCCTCAAACCATTCCCTACCTTTGTTTTTCAAAATCCAGTAACGGCTAAATATCCCTGCCACTAAGGGCAATCCTACGTAAATCAGTACCGACAATACGATAGTTTGCCAAGGTACGGTTAAATCGTTGGCTGCTAGCAACCACTTACCCAAGGGTGCGTATAAAAATAGCATTGCCAAGGAATTTACCGCTACCATTACCAAGGTATGTCCTTGGTTACTGTAAGAAAGATATCCCCACATCAACACCATTGCAGTACAAGGGGCGATTCCTAACAAAATCGCACCAGCAATGTAGGAGTTTGACAGTGCGACTTCGCTACCGCGAATTATCTCACTTCCCTCAATTAAAGGATGAAATAACCATCCCAAAAAAAACTGAGCAAATGCCACCATTGTAAATGGTTTAATAAACCAATTGACTACTAAAGTGAGAATTACAGGTTTGGGGGCGCGAATGGCATTAACTGCTTGGGTGAAGTCAATTTTTACCATGATTGGATACATCATGAAAAACAAACACACCGCGATAGGAATAGATACTTGAAACACGCTCATCGCATCTAATGCAGTTGCTACTCCAGGAAATATTCTTCCTAGTCCAATCCCAGCAATAATGCATGAAAATACCCAAAATGTAAGGTATTTTTCAAAAAAGCTCAGATTACTCCCAGCCTTGACCGGTGCTTTACTGCCTTGTGAGTTGTTCCTAACCATTGACTAACCCTGAAAATTCAACATCGAAACTAAGGGAATATATCCATAATATCAATTTAAATTGATATGAGAAGTACAATATAGCATAATATTTGCTTGTGAGTATTCCACAAGGGGGAAGTCAAAAATAAAAGGTATTAAACCCCCTCGCAACGAATGAAGTTAGCACATTTTTTGACTTGGACTGAAACCTTTGTTATGTAAAGGTTTGAAAATTTGCTATTTGAGAGTTTAGCTAAAACCTTTGCTATGTAAGGATTATGAAATGTGTAAGTTGAGAGAGACACAAGTCATAGACATATAGAAAGTAAATTAAATAACGAAGAGACGCCCGGAAAGGGCGTCTCTACTACTATTTGACAGCAAACAGAAAAATTTTAATTTTCCATCTAAACTACCAATTTAAAAAACCATCTTCGAAAGTTATTTAAAATTAGATATCGCCACGAATTTCTTCGACAATACCATCACGTAAAACGATTTCCACCTGCATTTTGCTAATCAGGTTATCGCCCTTTTCGACCCTGTAAAAACCTTCTAACTGAAATTGGTTAACTTCTTGATCTAACTCTAGCAATTGTACTTGCTGGAGGTTTTGTAAACTTTGATTTTTCTGTTCTAATAATTCACTTTTCTTTTGATTTACTTGTGTTTGAATATTTTCAATCTGTTGTGCTGTTTGGGGTCCAGGTGGTTGCAGACTCTGCTTTTGGACTTCGGCGATCGCTCGTTGTCCTTGGACGTCAAGTTGCTCTAACTGCTGGTCAGTTTGGGTAATTTGAGTTTGCAGTTGCTGTTGTACTTCTTCTTTCCATAAAGGAGTAACAATTGCTTTGACGTTAACAATGCGCTTGAGAATTAGTTGCTGAGATTTGGAGACGTCCATAAAAGTTTCGCGTTCACTCAATTAGGTTGTTCAGAGATATTATCAGGCAAACATCTGCTCAATCGTATCGTGATAATGTTCTACCACAACATGTCGTCGAATTTTCAGTGTTTGTGTCATCATGCCATTTTCTTTGGAAAATGGCTCTAAAATGAGTTTGAATCGTACAATGCGATCATCCGCTCGATAACCAGGACGATTCCGCACTTCCCGATTCAGTTCTTCCCTGAATAAATCCTGGATCATTCTACCCTCCAGGTTAATTTTTTGACTGCTTCCCTCCGTAACATTGTCTTCTTGTAAACATAGTTCTAAATCTTGATTTTTTGCCCATTGCTCCAGTGTTTCTAGATTTGGGACAATTAAAGCACCAATAAATTTTTTATCTTGTCCTACAAGCATTATTTGGTCAATGTATAGCGATCGCAGACAAGCATCTTCAATTGGTTGGGGTTCGATATTTTCTCCGTTGGTTAATACAATTGTATCTTTTGCCCTTCCAGTCAAAACTAAGTCTTGATAGGAGGTTACCCAACCGAGATCGCCACTATTAAACCATCCTTCTGCATCAATTGCTTTGGCTGTTGCTTCGGGATTTTGATAATAGCCTTGCATGATTTGGGGACCCCGCAATAATACTAAACCCTGCTTTCCTGTTGGTAAAGCTTGGCGGGTTTCGGGGTCTACGATTTTAGTTTCTGTCCCCGGTATGGGCTTTCCGGAGGAACCACGTAAGTTAGTCCTGTGACGTCGTGCGTGGGTTACAGGAGAAGTTTCTGTTAAACCATAACCGACTAAAATTTCTACACCAATAATTTCAAAAAAATTATCGATATGTTTGGGAAGTGCACCACCACCGCTAATCATCTGCTTGATTCTTCCCCCGGTAGCTTCCCGAACTTTTTTATAAACAAGCTGTCCTGCTAATACATGCATGGGATAAAGTGCAGATGCTTGTCCAATGGCTGTTAACCGCTGGGAAAATGAACTATTAAGATGATCTAAGCTTAACAACTGGGCAATTCGTTGTGCTTGGATATATTTCTCGCTAATATTCAAAAATCTACTAATCAAACGTTGCTTTTTCGCAGGTTGTTCGCGAAATTGTTTTTGTACTCCTTCGTAAATTGATTCTAATAAACGGGGTACGCAAATTAGGTAATGGGGCTTAAATTCTTTCAAATCTTTTTTGATCGAACGCAAATTTGTATAAACCTGCTTACAACCTTGGGATAGTAAGAAATATTCTGCACTACGCTCATAAACGTGCCAAGTAGGGAGAATACTTAACACAGTATCTCCAATTTCTGGCTGAACTACTACTCCCAAGTTTCTAACTTGATGGAGCAAATTACCATGGGAAAGCATTACTCCCTTGGGTTTACCTGTAGTTCCAGAAGTATACATTAAGGTTGCTAAATCTTCATGCTTTTTTTTAACTGGTTGTAGTTTTGTTTTTGCACCAAGTTCGAGCAACTGAGTAAAGTTTAATACTTTTATGTTCTCATTTTCGGGGGGGGTTTCATCTGAAAGTAAAATTACTTTATCTATAGGTAAATCTGTCAGACCTTCATACAGTTTTTCAAAGGTCTTGACATCTTCTACTATCAGCCCCGTACTGTCACTATTCCCAATAATGTAGAGTAATTCTTCTCGGTCTGCTTGACAACTGCGTACAGCATTAACCGCTCCAGCTGTCATTATCCCTTGATCTGCTATCAGCCAACGGGGACTATTATCTGCTATCAAAGAAATACAGTCACCTGCTTTGACTCCTAAACCCTGTAAACCGCTAGCAAATGACTGAATGTTCTCAAATAATTCAGCATAAGTGAAAGTCACTCCCGAATCTATATGGGGAGCATGTAAAGCAACATTATCGCCAAATTTCTTGACTGCTAAAGACCAAATCTCCGGTAAAGCATCTACATGAGAATAATCTACCAAACGCTTGAAATAGGTACGTTCTTCTTTAGAGATTTTGGCAACTGGAGAAGATGTAGATGTTTCCGACATAACTCATTACCTAAACTTCAAGTCAAATTATGAATCAGTATATGTTTACAGCATATTGCTCTATTGGAGTATAAATTGCCAAGTTAGAGCGACACCTTATACGTTTAAATTTTATGTAAATTTCTATGCCAATATTGATTACAAATAATAGTGATGTAATTCCGGGCTGAGATTTTAAATTCTTATTTTTTCAAATTTTAATTTTTTTTGATACGGCAGATAACAGAAAATCCTATTGATGGAATAACATGGAATGCAGGTTACTCCGACCCTTATCTTGTAATTAACTTTAGAGCGCAATTACAAACTTTTGAGATGGAAGTAGATGGGAGAAACAGTAACAGATATCTCATAGTTCCAGGTAATTTCTCGTTTGTGCAGCCCGGTTTTAAAATTGGTGGTTTCTATAGGGGTACCCAAATGTGTTATGCGTGCATTACATTTCCATCTGAGCGATTGAACCCACGCTTTGCAGATGGTGAGCCAAAAATTGGGCTGTCGGATCCAGTCATACGAACTTTAGCGGAAGCCTTATATCTTCAACGTCATCGAAACGATCCAGATGCAATTCTTTATCGAGAAAGTGTTACTGAAACATTAATTCAACATTTACAACTAATTCATCTTCAGTCCGATTCTTTAGGGGATATAAAACCATCCAGCCTCGATTATCTTGAAAGTTATATCCGGGAACATCTAGATTGTAAACTTACGGTTTCTCAACTTGCAACCATTGTAGGAACAACCCCTCAAACTCTACAACATTTTGTAAATAAGCGATTTGGTCAGTCTGTATACGAATGGGTGACAACATTACGGTTGGAGCGATCGCTAGATCTTCTGAGTCATAGTCAAATGGGTTTAGCTGCGATCGCGGTGGAAAGCGGTTTTGCTAATCAGTCCCACTGGACTCGTTTATTTCGGCGCAAATTTGGAATAACTCCAGGAAAACTTCGCAAACAGAAGCAAAAATAAAACAATCGACGATGAACTCTTTAACTCTATTCCCATGAGGCGATCGCTTTGTGCATTTTGGGCTTATCGTGCAAAACTTTCCACCGATTGTGATATAAATTGTGGCAACTTGCCTGATATGTTCATTATTTATATAAAATCAGACAAGTAACAGTATTATGAAATATCGCCAACTGGGAAAAACAGATACCCAAATATCAGCTTTGGGTTTGGGATGTATGGGAATGTCGGATTTTTATGGCGGGAAAAAAGCAAATGACGCTGAAAGCATAGCAACCATTCGACATGCCATTGAACTGGGTATAAACTTTATCGATACAGGTGACTTCTATGGTGTAGGACACAATGAAGAATTGATCCGTGCTGCGATAGAGGATATTCCCCGGGAAAAAGTTTTCATTTCGGTTAAATTTGGTGCTTTACGCAATTGGGATGGGAATTTTATCGGTTTTGATAACCGTCCTGTTGCGGTACGTAACTTTTTATCCTACAGTTTGCAAAGGCTCGGCGTTGATTATATTGATATGTATTATCCAGCGAGAATTGACCCGAATTTACCCGTAGAAGAAACCATTGGAACCTTAGGAGAACTCGTCAAAGAAGGTAAGGTTCGTTACGTCGGACTTTCTGAAGCTGGTTCTGAAACATTGCGTCGCGCGGCTAAAGTACATCCCATATCTATGTTGCAAACTGAATATAGTCTGTGGACGCGGGAACCAGAAACCGACGTCTTACCCGTTTGTCGGGAACTTGGGATTAGTTTAGTAGCTTATTCACCCCTCGGACGTGGGTTTTTAACTGGAGCCATTCAGAAGCCCGAAGATTTTGCACCGGATGATTTTCGGCGTCAAGTACCGCGTTACCAGGGTGAGAATTTTCAGCACAATTTACAACTAGTGGAACAAATCAAAGAAATTGCAACGGAGAAAAATTGTACACCAGCGCAATTAGCTTTAGCATGGTTGTTAGCCCAAGGGGAAGACATTATTCCAATCCCAGGGACAAAACGGCGCGAACGAGTTAAAGAAAACTTGCAGGCGATTGAAATTGAATTAACCAATGATGATTTGGGTCGGATTGAAAAGGTTGCACCCCTTGGAGCCGCAGCAGGAACCCGTTATCCTGAAGCAGTGATGCACACTCTTAATCTTTAGTCACGGGAAAATATAGATGTTGAAATGATAATAATTATCAATACGTATCAAGTTTGTAATGATAATTGTTGTCATTTTTTTGTGTAAAAGCTAAATGGAAAATAGTTTTCGATATCAAGCCCAGTATATAGTGACAATAAAAGTGCGATCGCCCTATCAAATATTGCAAATGAAAAATAGTGCTTGCATAATTACTACTTTATGGGTTCTGAAAGCCTAATAAGTACTTGCCATGCTTGCTTCTGTAAAAATGGCAATTTGAATAGTTGTCTATCAAGAAATTCTAATTTACTTAGAACGAAATCAAATCCAGGTGACCCGGCAAAAAGACTCGCTGCAAGGGCTGTCAAGTAGAAATATTTGATTTCAACTTTTTTGAAATATTTTTGAAATAGTTCTAAATCTGTATCTAATAAAGGATGTTCATCTTCAGAACGGATTGCAGGTGTCAAATTACGGAAAAAATTTATCAATATATTATGACCTAGTGGTTCAATAAAGATAGCTTTCCCATTTGCTTGTAAAATCTTCGTCATTGACTGCATTGTCTTTTCAATATCGAGATGATGAAGGATTGCTCCACCACAAATTAAATCAACAGAACTACTATTGAATGTTAGATCTTCTGCATTCATAACTTCAAAGAATAGATTATGGTCTACTCCTTTTTTTTTCGCCTTAGAGCTTGCAATATCAATTGCAATAGTAGAAATATCAATAGCTGTAACTGTGTCAGCTCCATTTTGAGCTAAATCAATTGCATAGCTCCCAACCCCACATCCAATTTCAACAGTTTTTACATTTTTAGAATTTTGAAATATAAATTGCTTATATTCCTGATGTATAGATTTAGTTAATTGATAAAATCTGCTAACTTTTTTAGTTCTTTTTTGTTGGAGATTTTTATCGGAATAACGTTCATCTTGAAAAGCTTTTTCTCGCTGTATCCTGATATTTTTTTGAACCATTATTTTCCTTTTTGACTGATATTCAATTATATTGTTTCAGGTTACTATATTACGCTATTAACCTAAACAGAATGAAATATAAATCCTATATTTATCTATCGTATTTATATCTAATAAATTTAGTGTTCCTATCAAATAAATAAATCCATTTATTTGTTTAGTAAATCAGCAAGATTTGCATTTAAAGTACCTGAATAAGTGAAATTATCTTCATTCATACACTTCAAACATAATTTTTCTAACTTAACAGCTAATTCTTCACAATTATGATATTTTCTAACATAATTTCTTGCATTATCTCCCATAGAAATTCTTTCTTTATCTGAGGCTTTAAGAATAAAATCAATAGCTTCAGCTAGTTTTTTTGGTCTACCTGGTAAAAATGTTATACCTGCTTGAATTTGATTAACTATATTATTTTCTATTGGAGAAGAGAATAAAACAGGTTTTGCTGCATCGAAATAATCATATAATTTATTGGGACTCACTCCATAAGTAAACACTTGTGCATCTGCTAAATGTAATAGGAGCATATCTCCATGAGCAAGCATCCGTTTCAATAATAATTTATCAATGGGAGGATGAAAATGGATATGATTATGTTTTTTTTCTTGAGTTAAATTAATTAATTCTTCGCGTTTTTGTCCTCCACCGATGAATAGTATCGCTATCTGATCGTAAATATTTAAATTATGCTCTCTTAAATAGTCAGCGGTTTCTAATACATTTTCAAGATTATTAGCAACTCCATGTGCTCCTGCATAAATTATTATCTTTCGATTTTTTTCACGTTCTAAAATTTTGAGGAAAGATTCTGGTAGTTTTACATCTTGAAAAATCTTTCTATCATCATTGATTACTATACCGTTAGGAATATGCGTACATTTATCTGATTCTCCTAACAATTCTTGCACTCTTTTATAAGCTAATGGTGGTATTGTAATAATTCCTGTCGCTTTCTCATATAAAAATTTTTCTAGTTTGACTAATATTCTATGCAGCAAGCTATTTGCCTTAATAGCGCCTAGATCTACTAATGAAGATGGCCATAAATCTCGAATTTCCAATAGTAAAGGAATTCTTTTATAAGCAGATAGAAGAAAACCTGTTAAGCCTGTTAATAAGTGTGGAGATGAAGCAATAACAATATCTGGCTTATTTTTTAATTTTAAACTTTGAAGAAGGGCTTTTATGCTGTAATCTAGCATACTTTTAACTCGTTTTCCATCATTACCTTTATAGTTAGTAGTTTTCAGCCAAATAAAATCTACCCCAGAGTAATTTTCCTTGAGTATTTTTTTCCCTGCAGTTCTGTCTTGTTGACGTGTTAAATAATCAAAACCAGAAGCAACAATTGTTACTTGATGACCTCGCTTGACTAAAACCTTGGCTAAATCACCATGACGGGTAATTCCTGGTGAACCGCTTGGGAGTGCATATTGATTAAGAATCAGAATATTCATTGGTTTATATCTAATACATTTTCAATAATCTTTTGTGCTGCATTTCCTTCTCCATACAAAGGTTTTGAATAGTCATGTATGGAATTTCTTAAATTTGTTTCTACTTCCCATATTCTATTTTTGTCTGCACCGACTAGAGTGTTAAAGCCATGTTCTATTAGTTCTACCCATTCTGTCTCATCGCGCAGAGTAACACATGGCTTGTGAAAGAAATACGCTTCTTTTTGTAGACCACCGCTATCTGTAAAGACTCCTCTACAGTTTGACAAGAGGGTAATCATATCAAAATAGTCTACTGGTTCAAGAATTTGAATATTTTGTATATTTTGATTGCCAAGTAATTTACGAGTGCGAGGATGTGACGGTAAAACAACAGTTGTATTTTGAGATATAGTATCCAGTGCTTCCATAATACTACTGAGGCGAGCTGGATTATCTGTATTTTCTGCTCTATGAACAGTGGATAAGTAAAAGTTATTACCTAATCGATCAATAAGGGAATTAATAGCTTCGGTTGGTTGAGCAATTTGTTTGTAAAATAATGCTGCATCGTACATCACGTCTCCAACATTACTCACTTTTATCTGTTTGCGCTCAAATATATTTTCTCTTTCTAAATTTTTAACAGCAGTCTCCGTGGGACAAAATAACCAATGTGAAATCTGGTCTGTTAATATTCGATTAATTTCTTCTGGCATTCTCATATTAAATGAGCGTAGACCAGCTTCTACATGAGCGACTCTAATATGTAGTTTTACTGCTGCTAATGCACCTGCAAGAGTAGAATTAGTATCTCCATAAACTATTACAGCATCAGGCTTTTCTTGAAGTAATACTTCTTCAATTTTTTCTAGCATTCTTCCAGTCATTGCACCATGAGAACCACCACCAACTCTGAGATTGTATTGAGGATGGGGAATCTGCATTTGAGCAAAAAATACCTCTGACATATTGTGGTCATAGTGCTGACCAGTATGAACTATTATTTCTTGGATCGCTTGGTTTGGGTGTTCTAAGTTATGTTTTTTAATTGCACGGGATACTGCTGCTGTTTTAATAAACTGAGGTCTAGCACCAACTATAGTAATAATTTTCATGATTGTAATTCCTTATAGAGGGCTCTTAATTTGTCAGCTTCGTTTTCCCAGTTATATTTTTCTTCAACAGCTTTACGTCCATTTTCACCCATACGCTTTGCTTCATTAGGGTTGTCTACAATCCACTGAATTGCTTTAGCAATTGCTTTTGGATTCATTGGATCTACGCAAATCCCACACTTATTACCTTCAATAATTTCTTTCCAAAGAGGAAAATTGGATGCAATTACAGGAATACCCGCAGACATATACTCAAACATTTTTACTGGTAGTGCATCTAAATAATTAATAATTGGGTGTAATACTACCAATCCAGCAATTGATTTAGCTAAAGTATCAGCAACTCCCTTTCTATCTAAATAACCTAATTCTTTGACATTAGCCCATCCAGACATTGATACTACTTTGTTACGTTGTTCTGTAGAAGAAAAGTTACCAGCAAGTAAGAGTTTAGTGTTTGTTTGTCCTATTGCCTTCACCATCTCATAGATTCCTCGCTGCTCCCAAATACCACCTACATAACAGACAGCTTTTTCTTTTTCTTCCCAGTTGATTTCAGGAATATGTAACTCACTCAGAATAGGATAATTATTTATATTGACTGCATTACATCCAAGTTTTGAGAAGCGATCGCAAATGTATGGTGTTGCCGTAACTATAGCATCGAAATGTTTACATGCAAAATTTTCTATGCTTTCAGTTAGCTTAGATACAATACGTCTAGATAGACGGGGAATATATTCTTTACTTAATATTTGACGTGGTACGTCCTCATGAACATCATAAATAACTTTTTTCCCTTTAGCCTTTAAAATCAATCCAATTGGAATCAGTTCTGGGTCATGAAAATGATAAAGATCTGCATTTATTTCCAGAGCTTTTATATAGACATCCCAAATAGTTTTGATCATGCGTTTTAAAAGATTTGACTTTACTTTAGGGACAGAATATAGATGAATTATTTCTACCAAATTATCAGGTGCACCTGGAGCTATCAGATGCATGTTGTATCCTGTTTTTGCCAAACTATAACACTCTTTAAAATAAATACGAATGTCGTTATAAGGATGAACTGAAGTTAATTTGCAAACATGTAATTTTAGCTGTTTATCAATCATTTTTTAATTAATTAAATATGAAAATTCAATTGGAATTATGGTTAAGTACTTGTGCATAATTAAATATACATTTGTTATTGCGTTAGCGCATATGGAGCGGGAGCGTAGCGGAATTACGCAACAGTAAAGGATTAGAGGTTATTTCAACAATATTCACAAATGCAAATATATGAATATTTTTGCATGAGTACTTAATTGTGAAGTTTATATCTCAATTAATGTCTACAGTATTTTTCCCTTAATATATATGTTTCGATACAGATGTTAGTTTTAATACTAAGCCAAAAACAACAAAAATTAAATAAAATCCTAAAGGATATCTAAATACAAACAGTTCTACTATACTAAATATAAAAATGCTATTAAAAAGCATGTTCATGTAGTAATTAGTAGATTTCCATGAATGCAAAAAATATCTCATACAATAAATGATTAAACACAGGTAACTTAAGAAAGCTGGCATGCCGAAATCCTGAAGCATACCGAAAATGTTATGAATATATGAGCCTTTTCCTCTATCAATCATTCTATCTACATAATTCCCAATAATGGGACTGTACATGATATCTTGGAAACCTATTATAAAGACATTTTTTCTACCTGCTAAAGACGTAGAATTATTAGTTGTTATAAACTCTAAATTTCTATTATAAATTAAAAATGAAAAATCAATATATGACAAAAATGATGTATTAAATAAAAGCAATGAAATGATAATGCTCACAATTAAAATTGATATGAACATATAAATTCGTTTGGCTTTAATTCTAGAAAAAAAACAGTAGTTTATATAAAAAAACACTGGTAGAGATGAGTAAAATGATGCTCTTGAAGAGTTCAAAAACAAAAATATAATACTTGTAATTGTTGTCAAATTTATAGATACAAAAATTATTGCTTCATAACTCAAAATATTATTTTTTATAGGGATTTTTTTAGATTCTTTTTGCGTGTGAACTAATGTAGCTAGTCTACATAATAATAGAATGGATACAAATGCGAATGTATCACCTATCAATTGATAAGAACCAGAAAAATCTTCGTTGTATTTGCCATAAAAAGCCTGAAAATACATGAAATTTGTACTGGAATAAATAATTAAACAAATTATTAACCAAACATCGAATGTTACGAATAAAAAATACTTTTTATCAGCCAAATCTTTTAGCTGTATGCCGAGTGCTAATGCAAATAAAAAATAAGTGATCGCAATCATGTCGCTCTGCGAATCATCAAGATTATAATGATAATAACTGATTAACAAATAAAATAAATTCCACGACAATAAAATAATTAAACTGAACACAAATGGATGATTAAACTTAAGCTTATGGAAATAATTTGCCAATACAATAAATGTAGCAATACAGCAAATAAAATAAATAATATTCCTAATGACGACTATTTCTTTATTCGCTAAATAATTATATAGTGGTAAACATAAACTAAAAAACAAAAATATTAAAATGCTACATAAATTAATAATTTTTTTCATTTCATATTCTCAAAATATTAACTTAATATTTTTAGCTGATATTTCAGATAATTAATATTCATTTTTTTAACAAAAAACAAACATAATAGTAATACTAAAATTGAAGATATAGTCGAGATTTAATTATATTCATTATTTAACATGATGTAGATATTTTCATCTTTTACAGTAAAAGGTATACCAAAATATATTAATTAAATTAAAAATGAATATTTAATTTTTTTTGCCAGTATTTATATGAGCAATTCTAAATAAAATTAGAAAATATAATCCATAGGCAATTACGTTTGTCATACAAAGAAACGCAACTGAAGTTATAAGTGATAATTGGAATATAAACCCTATGTATAAAACCATTATCAAACTCGTTAAAGCAAAAATGTCATAAATTAACTTCCATCTTTGTCTTCCTAAAACAAATACAATTCTGCTCAGGGGACTCACAATGACACCTGCTAATGCCCAAGGTGTCATGATTGTAACTAGTAAACCTGCCTGATTCCAATTTGCACCAAAAACTAAACTAAATAGCTGTGGACTTAATATTGCTATTCCTAAAGTAGGAATAAATCCTATTAAAGCTAGAGTCTTTGCTGTTTGCAAAAAAAAAGATTTTACTTTGGTAGGTTCAAGGTGAGCATATGAAGCAACTTGACTATGAAATGCATCAGCAACACTACGACTAATTAAACTTAAGGGAAGAGTAAGAGTACGTTGGGCAAGTACAAAGTATCCTCCTGCTGTTACCCCGTAAAGCTGAGTGATGATAGGAACAGTCAAGCTTTGGGCTAGTATATTAATTAGTGATGAAGGTAAAGAGTAAGCAGGAAATTCTGAGTAACGACGGGCAACTTGAGCTAATTTCCTTATTTTAATGGGTTGAGTAAGATAAATTATATCCCGTCTAGCATATTTGAGCATTCTTCCAATGCCAAAACCCCGACCAATAATATCACCAATAAATAAACCTAACCATCCAAATGGAAGTAAGCCCAGTTCCACTTGACTGAAAGATCTAACACCACTTTGAATGACTATTACTTTACCAATCAGCTTAAAAAGCTTTTGCCGAATTAACCAATATTTTAATACCTTAAATATTGCTGTTAGCAAGAATGCCAAACATACCCAAAATATGGTTTTAATGGGGATATTACCAAAACCAAAAAGATTAAATCTAACTAGAGCAAAAAAAACTAATGCAGCTATAGGTGTAGTTATGATTGCAAGAGAAAGAGATAAAATAGTTAAATAGGCAGCTTCTTCGTCATTCTTTGCCGCAACAATTCCCGCCTCGTATAATAACGATGCTGCAACTGTAGCAATATTGATAAATGCTGTGAAAAGACCAAACCAACCCATATCTTGAGGAGTATATAAGCGTGTGAGTAAAGGTAAGCTTAAAAAAACTAAACCCTGACCTATTGCAGTACTCCCCGCTAACACTGTTACACTACTTACAAAAGCACTTTGATATGTGAATTTCTTCAGTCGTTGAATTAGACTCTTCATGCTACAGCAGAAATTGTTTTTCTCAAGGCAGAAATTATTTTGTTAGTAACTTCTGCTTGTACTTCTTTTTGAAGTTCCGCCCAGATTGGTAAACTTAACACTTCCCCACTCAGCAACTCACTCATTGGATTAATCTCATGCTGACCCTGATAAACAGGTAACTGGTCTTGTGATATTGGATAATAAATCATTGAACCAATACCCTCAAAAGCCAAAAATTCCTTCACTTCATCACGCTTCCCATCAGTTACCCTAATCGTATACTGATGAAACACATGACCCTTAACCAACTCCGGTGTAATTATCCCTGCGACATCCGCCAACAAATGATTATAAGTTTTTGCAACTCTATATCTACCCTGATTCCAAGTATCTATATACTTTAACTTCACCCTTAAAATCGCAGCTTGTAGAGCATCTAAACGAGAGTTATAGCCGAGCATTTCATTGTGATATTTCTTCTTGGCTCCATGTACCCGTAACGCCCGAGCTAACTCGGCTACTTGGTCATTATCAGTCACTATTAAACCGCCATCGCCGTAAGCACCCAAATTTTTAGAAGGGAAGAATGAGTAAGCTCCAACATCACCAATTGTACCTGTATGTTTACCATTGATCGCCGTGCTCGTATTATCTCCGTAGTAACGTGCTCCAAAAGATTGAGCACAGTCTTCAATCACCTTCAAATCGTGAGCTTGGGCTATATTTATAATTTGTGCCATTGACGCCGGACAACCATAAAGGTGAACAGGCATAATTGCTTTAGTACGGGATGTAATTTTTGCTTTGATAGCCTTTGGATTAATATTAAAGCTTATAGGATCAATATCTACAAATACTGGTTTTGCTCCCACATTACTTATTGATTCAGCAGTAGCAAAAAAGGAAAAAGGAGTGGTAATCACCTCATCCCCTTCAGCAATACCCAAAGCTTTTAAACCAATCACCAAAGCATCAGTACCGGAATTTACCCCTATTGCATGTTTGACACCTAAATATTGAGCAACTTCCTGCTCAAATTCCTTAACTTCCGGTCCCATAATAAATTGACCAGATTCAAGCACGTGGGAAATAGCAGTTTGTATTTCCTCCTTGATACTTTCATATTGTGGTTTGAGGTCTAAAATCGGAATTTTCACGGAATGTTCCTAATTAAATAGTCAATCTAGGATAAACTAGTCATCTTATAATGACAAGCAAAAGAGTTTTTTGCTTTTAAGTATGAGTTATTTAGTTTCTTCATAAAAAACTACGCTTGGAGTCTTTAAACTCACTCTTGATTTAGTAACAAGTAAGTTATTGTATTTAATAAACTTTACTTGACAAACTAATATTCTATTTGCTTTAACTAGCTTGAGTTACTAACTCAGAATTTTTAGCTTCTGAGCTAACTTGTTTTACTTTCTGACCAGATATTAACTGATATTTTCTACCTGTTGAGTCAATTGCACAATCGTTTTCATCAAATTTTAGTACGTCCCCACAAGCACTCATCCAACCAGTTATTTTTGCTGGAACTCCTGTCACCATCGCATAAGCAGGAACATCTTTAGTAACAACTGCACCGGCAGCAACAAATGCATACTCATGCAAAGTGACACCACAAACTATAGTTGCATTGGCACCAATACTTGCTCCTCGTTTCACCAAAGTCTGATGATAATCATCACTAGTGTTTCGGGGAAATTCACAACGGGGTGTCTTAACATTAGTAAACACCATACTTGGACCACAAAAGACATAATCTTCTAAAATTACGCCTTCATATAGAGAAACATTATTCTGAATTTTACAGTTGTTTCCTATAACTACATTGTTAGCAACAAAAACATTTTGTCCTAAGGAACATTTATTACCAATTTTCGCTTTTCCTGAAATATGACAAAAGTGCCAAATCTTGGTTCCTTCACCAATTTCAGCACCTTCATCTATGTAAGATGATTCGTGAACAAAGTAATCAGCCATATACCATCGCCTCCTGTGCTTTTTCCAAAATATCTACCACAGCCAAACCATTCCAACCATCTGAATGTGGTTTTTTACGAGTCTGCAAACATTCTAGAAAATGGGAACACTCAATTCTTAAAGGTTCTGATGCGGTGAAATCCATAACCTGACTTCCTCCATCTCGATTGTTGAGATTCTCGTCAACTCCTTTATGATGCACAGTTACTTGTTGAGCAACTTCATCATAAACTAACATCTGTTCTTCAGTGATAACGGTGGTACTGCGTTGCAATAATGGCCAATACCACGAACAATGGAGATGAGCAGTTTGACCATCTATAAAAGATAAGTCTACATGAATATTATCTTCAATATTTGGTTGTAATATTGCCTGACCCGCAGCTTCCGCTTTTTCTATGGGAGGATTTCCTAGTAAGTCTAATACTACTGAAACATCATGAGGTGCAAAAGACCACCAAACATTCTCTTCCCGACGCACTTTACCAAGCTTTGCTCTTTGAGTTGCGACATGAAGCACCTTCCCAGCTTTACCACTAGTTAAATAATCTCGCATCCAAGCGATCGCAGGTTGATAAAGTAGCAAATGCCCCACCATCAAAATACGCGAGTGTTTGTCAGCATATTCTGCTAAGGCTTTAGCCTCTGCTGTTTTTAGTGTGATAGGTTTTTCGACAAACACATCTTTTCCTGCTTCTAAAGCCGCGATCGCAAACTTATAGTGAGTTGGTGCTGGGGTAGCCAAGACAATTGCAGAAATATCCGACTCTAATACTTGCTGATAGTCAGAATAGGTAACTAATCCAGGATAATCAGCCTCCACTTTAGTTCTCAACTTAGGGTTGGTTTCTGCAACTCCAGCTAAAGCACCTAAAGTATGAAAATTACGAACCAGGTTTTTACCCCAATTCCCAGCACCAACTACAACAACTTGACTCATAATAGGGTCACCTTATCCCGATTGCAGTTCAAATTTCTCGTTACACCCCGCGTATCTAAAACAGCTTTTGCCTGTTCCACAATATTGACGTAATTAATTTGGGTATGATCGGTAGTAATTACGATCAAATCAAAACTTGGTATTATTTCTGGAGTTAAAGTCACAGATTCAAAAGTCTTACCTGATATAGTAATTCCTGGTACATAGGGATCATAGTAAGAAACATCTATCTCATCTTTTAATAAACTATTGATTATATGAATAGCTGGAGATTCTCGCCAGTCCCCCAAGTCTTTTTTATAAGCAACACCAATCATCAATATTTTTGCGTGAACTGGAGCTATACCTAACTTATTTAGAGTTCGCCAGATTTTTTCCCTGACAAATTCAGGCATCCGGCGATTAATTTCCCCTGCTAACGCGATAAAATGGGTTTCAAAGTTAAATTCTTTCGCTTTCCATTCCAAATAGTGAGGATCTAGAGGAATACAATGTCCACCTACTCCAGGTCCGGGATAAAAAGGCATGATACCAAATGGTTTCGTATTGGCTGCATCTAGTACTTCCCAGACATTTAAATCCATGCGATCGCACAATA
>NZ_JASJDK010000072.1 GCF_030065675.1 Mastigocoleus sp. MO_188.B34
AAGAAAAGGGCGAAGGTTGCTGCGAATGGTAACCAGCGAGGTAAGGAGCGACGATACCACCAAGATAAACCAGAAAGTGCGATCGCGCCAAAACCAATGAGTGCTGCATCCAAGCGATGAAACCATTCCAAGAAAACCTGAAGATTCATTTGCTTCGCAGGCACCAATTCACCATAGCACAAAGGCCAATCTGGACAAGCTAATCCAGCATTCATGACTCGGGTTGCACTACCTATAGCCATTAAAACTAAAGTCGCTATACATAATTTCCAGACCAGGCGACGAATCTTTTCCTTTGGTTCGTGCTGTTTTGTAGTTACTAGATTCTCTTGCTCTAGGACAAATTCGCTCATAAACAATACCTTTTGCCTGCAATATGTTAGCTATGAACGTGTTATTGATGGACATCTTAGCTGTGAAAATTTTAGCTACAGATATTCCAAATATTTATCAGTACTGATTTATTAGTACTGATTTACCTATACCCTAGCGTATAGACCAGGGTGAGATATTAAATCTCATCTAATACTTTGAAGCAACCTAGCTAGTTTTCCCGTGAAGCTTTAGGTATTTTTCAGGTTCTTGGGACTAAATGATAACAATTCGCAGTCCCTTTGGTTTTTGTTACAAAATTTATAACTTACAAGTTTACGACTTACAAGTTTAAGACTTACAAGTTTAAGACTTACAAATTTACGACTAATCTCAGCGCTCCTATTCTTTAACTATACGCTGTTGAAGATTTGAGTGGTGAAGTACTTGGATTTGAACTTGGATTTGAGTAGTGATGTACTTGCAAATGATGAAATCTTGATATTCACAAGTTTATTTTCCCATACATTTTAGTCTGACTCGAGAATATTCGACTTACAAAAACCAAAGTGGCCAAAATAATATTTACGAAAATAATATTCACGAAACTAAAATCTTACTATTAATTCTCTTGGCGGGATAAACTTTTTGGCAGGATAAACTTTACTTAATGTTAAGAAATGTATAAAAATAAAATACTATCGATAAGGTTTGTACAACATCTTTTCTTGGCTTGAATCTTGGCTTGAAAAGTGAAGCATAAGCTTCAAAATCAGATTTATCGCGATTCGTTTGAAGATACTATATAATTCTTCAATTTCCTATTCACCAATTATTATCAATAATATTTTTTATCCTTAAGCAAAATTACTCATAATTACCCTTAAAAATAAAAAATTTGAAAAAATTCGCGTTCTTGTCACCAGTTTGTCACTTCTTTTTGAATAAGCTTTATCAAAGCTTTGTGAATGAAATAACAAGCAATGAACAAAAATAAACAACTCGCAATGAACAACGTTGATTTAGTTGCACCTGGTGAACAAGCAGTGGTGTACGAAACAATAGTTGAGCTCGCAGGCGATATTTTTGTAATGCAAAGAAGTATGAATTTAGCTCGCCATGGTCA
The DNA here is from genome assembly GCF_030065675.1 of Mastigocoleus sp. MO_188.B34. Lineage (GTDB taxonomy): Bacteria > Cyanobacteriota > Cyanobacteriia > Cyanobacteriales > Nostocaceae > Mastigocoleus. The sequence continues at coordinate 1,439 of NZ_JASJDK010000072.1, forward strand.
AATGTGCATCGACTATAAATATCAGCATGTAGATATCTAAATTTTCACTTCTGTTGTATCCGAGAATATATTTCAGCTTGTAGGTTTACAAAAATAAATAGAAATTGGCTGATTGTTTGATTTCTTGATGGAATAGATTTTTAAAACGTACTGTATAAACAATTCAGTCATTGCCGATCAACCTGATCCAGAATAATCTCAAATTTGGTAAAGTAAGAATCCAAATTCTCCCATAGGCCAGATTGGAAATTGTAACACTTCTACTTTTTGTGCAAATTAGTTTGTTTTTTTTAGTTAATTGTTAGTAGTCGGTTAGAAGCAATTTTTTGGAATTCAAAGTCCATATCCCAGATGTAACTTTGTTGCACTTCTCACAAAAAATATGGATATATCACATTTAGTAATTTTTTTTAGCCGACTACTAATAATCAAACAGACAAATTTTGACATGTTGTTTTAGACATTAAATTTTGAGTTGGAAACAAAAAATAATACTCACAAGTTGTCTTTATAACCTGTCAGAAATTGTTTGGTAAACTATCAGTTTTTCTCTCAAATAAGAGTATATATTCGCAATAATTAGCGGATGCGAGTGCAAGATACGAGTCTATCGAAAGGCGAAATTCCCGCGTAGTTTAAGAGTATCCAAAAGAATGATAACTCAATTTCCTTTGCTCACTGCAATCATTATTTTTCCGCTATTAGCAACATTTGCTATCCCATTAATTCCAGATAAAAATGGTAAAACAGTCCGTTGGTATGCTTTGGGAGTAGCAGTCGCAGATTTTGCATTAACTATTTATGGTTTCTGGCGTAATTACGACTTACAAAACTCGAGTTTACAGCTAGCAGAAAGTTATTCTTGGATACCCCAACTGGGTATGAATTGGTCGCTAGCAGTAGATGGTTTATCTATGCCACTAATATTGCTTACAGGTTTAATTAATACTGTGGCAATATTTGCAGCTTGGAGAGTAGAGAAGAAACCACGTCTGTTTTATGCATTGATGCTGGTGATGTACAGCGCCCAAATAGGTGTTTTCGCCGCTCAAGATATGTTGCTGTTCTTCCTAATGTGGGAAATCGAATTGGTACCTGTATACTTACTAATTTCGATTTGGGGTGGAGCAAAACGTCGTTATGCTGCAACTAAATTTATTCTCTACACCGCTGCTGCATCCATCTTCATTTTGGTCGGTGGATTTGCAATGGCTTTCCACGGAGATACATTCACATTTGACATGGCATCTTTGGGAATGAAGGAATATCCCAAAGCTTTTGAAATGCTTGCTTATGCAGGTTTCTTTATTGCCTTTGGTGTTAAGTTACCAGTTTTCCCATTCCATACCTGGTTACCCGATGCTCACGGTGAAGCTTCAACTCCAGGTTCGATGATTTTAGCAGGTGTGCTATTGAAGATGGGTGGTTATGCTCTCATCCGCATCAACATGGAAATGTTGCCCAATGCACATGTTTACTTCGCCCCAATGTTAGCTGTTTTAGGGGTTGTAAATATTATTTATGGTGCGTGCTGTGCTTTTGCTCAAACCAACCTCAAACGTCGCTTAGCATATTCATCCATCGCTCACATGGGATTTGTGTTAGTTGGAATTGCTTCCTACACAGAAATTGGTATGAGTGGTGCGGTATTACAAATGCTTTCCCACGGTTTGATCGCTGCAGCTTTATTCTTCCTAACTGGTGTCACCTACGAACGCACCCATACTTTGATGATGGACAAAATGGGTGGTATGGGCAAAGTAATGCCTAGAACCTTTGGTTTATTCACCGCCGGTGCGATGGCTTCTCTGGCTTTACCAGGAATGAGCGGTTTTGTGGGCGAGTTGATGGTTTTCCTCGGAATTACCAACAGCGATGTTTACAGTTCCAATTTCAAGGTGATTATTGTACTGTTATCTGCAGTAGGGGTAATTTTAACTCCAATTTATCTACTCTCCATGTTGCGTGAAGTTTTCTACGGCAAGCAAAACGAGGAATTAAAACTGGATACTTTTGTCCCTGATGTTAAACCCCGCGAGTTGTTTATTACTGCTTGCTTGTTAGTTCCAATTATTGGTGTTGGTTTATATCCCAAACTGATTACTCAAATGTACGATGTTAAAACTGTACAGGTTGCAACACATGCGCGTCAGTTTTTACCAGTAGTTGCGAGCAAAGAAGAATTTATCTTGCAGCAATCCCCCATTTTGACAATTCCAACATTAGCTGATTCTGAAATTTCAACCTTGGTTGGTGTTATCGAATAAATATCCTCAACAAAGAAAGCAAGTGCGGTCAAGTGAGAGATCGCACCTGCATTGATTCCGGTAACCCAGAATTGGTCTTTTAACCAAGAATTAATTTCTAAATCCAGAAGTGATTGTTAAATTGACTTTCAAATTAATTCCCGATACATCCCGTCTGCCAGAGAAACACTAAATTTTAATTACGTTCGCTTTTTCTCGCGGACTGACTTCGAACAAAATTGTTGAACACTTGAACCCTGTCTACACCCTATTTATTTAGACGGGGTTAGCTATTTTTTCTTAGAACAACATGTGATTGCAGAAATGAGCGGGTAATAATGCCATATTCAGAGGGCTAGTTTAGCATCAAAAACCTGTAGAGACGTAAAATTTTACGTCTCTACAAACCCTCGAAATTAATGTGTCAAATTACTGGGTGGACAAAATCATCCCTGACTTAAACAATAGGGAAAACATTATTGTAGTACTATAGGCTTGACTTGTGTGAGGCAGTAGTGAAAAAGGTAAGACACACCAGAGAATGAATAAATAATGATAGTAACTGCACATATACCGCCATATGAGGCAAGAATATTAAGGTAAACAGTGTTTTCAAGGTGAGCAATAACACATCATGATATATTGCTATGCAGTGTTAATGAGGTGAATAAATTATGACAAAAAATTAATTGAGTATGGAAGTTTGATTTGAGTGTTAAAGTTGGACTTGAGTATTAATTAGAATTGAGTATTAAATTCTAATTCTTAAACGATCGGCTTTAAAAGGTCAGCTTTTAGTCAAAAACTAGAATGCTGTATCTTATATCCATAAAATCCTATTTCTTTGTTGTCCAATAATTAATCTCAAGTTTGCTTTACTTTAAAGGGCACTTAGAATAGAGTAATCCCTAGAATAGAGTAATCCCAGCCTAGCAAAACATTATTTTCGAGTAGGAGGAAATATAGGAAATAATAGTTTCCTAACACAGTTTTAGTAATCATAACCAGATCTTATAGTTAATGTAATATTTGACTATAAAAATTACTTTAATAATTCTAAATTAAAGTACTGAAGAATTAAATCACTAGAGAATTAAATCCCTGAAGAAGTATTAACACATTGACAAGTATTGCAGAATATTAATCCGAACAGATTAATTGCAGAGGTTTAGGTAATAACCTCATGGTCATATCTGACCTGAGAGCTTCGACGATTATTCTAGTAAGTGAGAAATTAATCAAACAGTGATGCACACTACCAAGCTATAATGGAGGCTTGCAACATGCTTCCAAATTCATATCTTGTCCCATATCTTGATTAATTGGCTTGCCGATATTGTAGATAAGTATTTAGGTTTAGTATCGAAATTAATTTCCATGCATTTGCTTCAGTCTTAGGACTCTCACGAGTCATAAATGCAAAGTTGTTCTATGTTCGCAGTTTCTTAGTTGGTATTTTCTTGTTTTTTAGGTTCGTAATTTCCAGGTTCGTATTTGCACTGCATCAAAATATGTTTTCAATTTCAAAGCTTTTACCTCATGGTGTCCTCAAGACAGATTTTGAAGACCGAGGTTCCGATTGCAAATTATGGGCAGTTCAATTAACAAAATATTAGATCTTCAAACTCAAAAATATCATCTTTATGGTATTTAATTATTTGAACATTCCCAGCAGATGGTAAATGCTCCTTAATGGATACAAGAGACACACAAGAATTCTTTCCTGCTTCGGTCGAATTACCTATTTTTTCAGAATTGTACAGAATCATTAAATAAGAAAAACGACCGAAAAACTTAATAAAGATTTCAGACTCAATGTCTATATATCCGATAGGCTAGATTACCTTAGTAGATGGGTCGTTTTATCTGAGACAGTAAAGTCGTTAACCTTATCAACCGTGAAAATCCCAAATTCAATCTGGACATTACTTATAGGCATTGTTCTGACCTTAGTAAGTCTGTGGTACGGTCAAAACCACGGATTGCTACCTTCAGCAGCCTCTGACGAAGCCGATTTAGTGGATGGTCTGTTTAATTCCATGATGACAGTTTCCACAGGCATATTCTTAATTGTGGAAGGTGTTATAATTTACTGCGCTATTCGCTATCGTCGCCGTGCTGGCGATAATGAGGATGGTCCGCCAGTACATGGTAACGTACCCTTAGAGATACTTTGGACTGCTATTCCTGCTGTTATTGTACTTGGTATATCAGTTTACAGCTTTGATGTCTATCAGCAAATCGGAGGATTGGGTCCCATTAAAGAAAATAGCAACCCAGTGGCGGCAGAAACTAGAAGCGCGCCGGGAACTGCTGTTGCTGCCACTTTAAGCGATGGACAACCACTATTAGCATCCGATCCCCAGTCAGATGGAGATAATCCTGCAGATAGTGAGGTATTACCTACCAGTGTAAATGTAAACGACAACTCAGAAATAGTCGTTAACGTCACTGGCTTACAATATGCTTTTATCTTTACTTACCCAGATACTGGAGTTGTCTCAGGGGAGCTTCACGTTCCTGAAGGTCGCCAAGTAAAAGTAAATATGAATGCTAATGATGTAATTCATGCTTTCTGGGTACCTGAATTTCGCTTAAAACAAGATTTAATTCCTGGTCGCCAGACTGAATTAAGTTTTACCCCCAACAAATTAGGTAATTATCCTGTAGTTTGCGCTGAACTTTGCGGTCCCTACCATGGCGCAATGAGAACCCAAGTTATAGTTCACAGCCAGGAAGATTTTGATAGCTGGATGAAACAGCAACAAATTGCTAGCGCTCAACAAATGGAGCAAGCAGTTGCACTTGCTTCCTATACTGAACCAATGGGAATTTCATCCGCAGTAATCCCCAATGATATGCACGCTGCTCATCACCATTATTAGGAAGCCAGTTAGTCGTTGGTGGAAAGCCCTACGAAAAACATAGCCAACAAGCGAAAACCAATAACTGACTTAACTCAGAATTATTTTATGACCAAAGCACAGATTAAACCGGAAGTTCCATCAGTCCCAGTGACTGAACACCGCCAACGAAAATGGTGGGAATATTTTACTTTCAACACCGACCATAAGGTAATTGGTATTCAATACCTGGTTACCACCTTCATGTTTTACTGTTTGGGTGGTGTATTTGCTGATTTAGTCCGTACGGAGTTAAGAACTCCAGCACCAGATTTTGTAAGTCCAGAAACCTACAACGGTTTGTTTACCCTGCACGCCACAATTATGATTTTTTTGTGGATTGTACCAGCAGGTGCAGGATTTGCTAACTATCTAATTCCCCTAATGATTGGGGCAGAAGATATGGCATTTCCTCGTTTGAATGCTCTTGCTTTCTGGATTGTTCCTCCCGCAGGACTATTACTAATTAGTAGTTTGATTGTTGGTGATGCACCCGATGCAGGTTGGACATCTTACCCACCCCTGAGCTTGGTTACGGGTCAGGTCGGTGAAGCCATCTGGATTATAAGTGTCTTGCTCCTGGGTACATCGTCAATTTTGGGTGCCATTAACTTTTTAGTTACCACATTCAAAATGCGAACCCCTGGTATGGGTTTCAATCAAATGCCTTTGTTCTGCTGGGCGATGTTAGCTACTTCAGCTTTAGCATTGATTTCTACTCCAGTACTTGCTGGCGCTTTAATTCTGCTTTCCTTTGACTTGATTGCTGGAACAGCATTTTTCAATCCCACTGGTGGTGGTGATCCCGTAGTTTACCAACATATGTTTTGGTTCTACTCCCACCCAGCGGTTTACATTATGATTTTGCCCTTCTTTGGCATTATCTCCGAGGTAATTCCCGTCCACTCCCGTAAACCAATTTTTGGTTATCGAGCGATCGCTTATTCTTCTTTAGCAATTAGCTTTTTGGGTCTAATTGTTTGGGCGCACCATATGTTTACCAGTGGCGTTCCTGGTTGGTTGCGGATGTTCTTCATGATTACCACCATGATTATTGCCGTACCCACGGGGATCAAGATATTTAGTTGGCTGGCAACAATGTGGGGTGGAAAGATTCGTCTCAACAGTGCCATGCTATTTGCAATGGGCTTTTTAAGTACCTTTGTGATTGGTGGGATCAGTGGCGTAATGCTGGCTTCCGTACCATTTGACGTTCACGTCCACGATACATATTTCATTGTTGCCCACTTACACTACGTCCTCTTTGGTGGTGCAGTTTTCGGGATTTTCTCTGGTTACTATCATTGGTTCCCTAAAATTACTGGACGGATGATTAATGAATTTTGGGGTAGAGTTCACTTTGCTCTGACATTTGTGGGTATGAATATGACCTTCTTACCCATGCACAAATTGGGAATGATGGGTATGAATCGTCGTATTGCTCAATACGATCCCCAGTTTACCGACCTCAACCAAATTTGTACTTACGGTTCTTACTTACTGGCAGTTTCCACTCTTCCATTCATCATTAATGTAATTTGGAGTTGGATGTATGGACCAAAAGCTGGTAACAATCCATGGCAAGCACTGACCCTGGAATGGAACACAACTTCGCCACCAATTATTGAAAACTTCGAAACTACTCCAGTACTTATCTGTGGACCATACGAATATGGTATGGGATACAGTCTTGATGAAGCTGATGCAACTGCATCTAAGGAAAAAGAAGCAGTTTTAGCTAAAAGTAAAGGCTTCAAATCAAATTCAGGAAGTGAACCAGAAGGGAAAAATCCTACTCCCAGCAAGGGAAAATAAGCTAAATCTTATGCAAAAACCTCTGGTAATTTTTTAATTCCTGATAGCCTGATGATAGAAATTTAACATTTCCCAGGTTTGACCTGGGAAAACCCCCAATCAATTTTGTTACTTGACCGACTCAAGAAATTAAGCTTAATGAAAGGAAATAAATTAGTTTTGGATTCTTGAATAATTTTTGAATAATTCTTTGAAGAAGTCTTTGAAGAAGTCTTCGAATAACTTTGTAAAGAATTTTGATTGAATTATTTCTGAACAGATTAAGTTGTATTTCTGAAGATATGAGTCAGGATGGGGAATATTTAACTTTAAGTTTTGCTCGCAAAGCTCATCAGCAGTATTAGTACAAGTATCGAATATTTATGCAAACTCAAACAGTAGATCCGGCAAAGACTGAACTTAATCATCACCACGTGGCGAGTGCAGGACATCATGCCGAACATCCAGACCACCGCATAACTGGTTTATTTGTTTTCCTCATTGCTGAGGGAATGATTTTTATGGGTATGTTTGCAGCATATCTAATTTTCCGTTCTGAGTTACCGGTTTGGCCACCCCCTGGAACTCCAGAAAGAGAACTGCTGCTACCCGGAGTGAACACCGCGATTCTAATTGCTTCCAGTTTTGTTATCCATAATGCAGATACTGCGATTAAGAAAAATAACGTCACAGCGATGAGAATTTGGTTTGCCATTACTGCGTTGATGGGAATCGTTTTTCTCTGTGGACAGGCGTATGAGTATTACCATTTAGAATTTGGTTTAACCACAAACTTGTATGCTAGTGCATTTTATGTATTGACAGGTTTCCACGGTTTGCACGTTTTCATTGGTGTATGTGCAATTTTGGCTGTATTTTTACGTTCTCTCAAAGCAGGTCACTACAGCAGCGAATCTCATTTTGGTATTGAGGCGGCAGAGATTTACTGGCACTTTGTAGACGTAATTTGGATTATTCTTTTTGGTTTACTCTACATACTTTAGCTGTGGGTACTTTTAATCTCGGCTCAAAATCAATTTTTAATATAGTGATTTTTGTTAACCCCCATTGTGGGGTTTTTTATTTTTTGATGAGAACTAGCGATCAGTAGGGTAATGGGTAATGGGTAATAGGTAATGGGTAATGAGTAATAAGTGATGAGTTATGAGTAATAAGTAATAAGTTATGAGTTATGTTAGCGAAGCGGGGCGCGTAAGCGCACAGTTATGAGTTAAGTAAGTAGGCAAGAAAAAAGTAAACTATGTAAAGAAATATAAAATACTCGTATTTGGCTCGTAGTAGCGCTTTAGCGCTAAAGCGCTATTACAAACAAGTTATGATTTTTCTTACTAACCTACTTATGAGTTATGGGTAATGAGTAATGAATGTTAGCGCTTAACAAAAGGGTCATTTTGCAAGCAATTGGATAATTTTTTCCCAGAGTCGCTAGTCCCCAATCCCAACTTTTCCCGAGTAACTTTCAAAGCTAGCAGTTATGCGGTGTAGTTATTTTGCTCTGGGATAAGAATACCGAATATTTACTTGGAAGTTGGTTAATTTGGAAGTTGGTTAATTATTTATTTCTGAGCAGAATTGAAGTAAAAATACTTCAAATACAAGCACATTCAGAGAAAAAAAGTTGTTTAGCCGGATTAAATCTGTAATTTTTAATTTTTATATCTTGTTTTTTGATAATTACTTTTAAATACTCAAAAATATAGTTTAATTTTATTCTTAATGTGCATAAGTTAATTTAGCAGCACCTATTCTAATGTAGAGAGAAAAAGTAATTTTTGCCGCTATATTTTCAAAGATTTAATTACTTTGAAATGATATTTAATAGTAGGTAATTAATATTATATTGCCTATTGATTAAATATGAAAAAAATAAAATTTACTTTTTTTCAACTTTATAACACTTTATAACACTAATAAAGGATATTGAATCATGTCAGATAAAATTACCGAACACTATGAGACAGCTTGTGAATTTACCTTCCCTATCAAGTTAAATATACCTGTTACAGTTCATCCACAAGTATCTGTTATTCCAGCTAAGGCAGTTCAAGAGAAATTACCAATATATTTTGAACCAGATATTTTACTAGAACCAGAAGTAAAAAGTAAAAAACCAGTTTGTCAAGCCTTAGGTGGTTACTAAAATATTCACTTCATGAACTAATTTATCTGTAATCATGAACTAATTTATCTGTAATTAGTAGTAAAAATCAACTACATCAAACATCATAAAGGAATAAAAGTATAGTCAATTATGTCTGATAAAATTACCGACAGCTACGAAAAAGGTTGTGAATTTACTTTCCCTATTAAGTTAAACATCCCTGTTACAGTTCATCCACAAGTATCCGTTACTCCAGCAAATTCTACTCAACAAAAACTACCCATCTATTTAGAACCTGATATTTTGCTAGAACCGGAAGTTAGTAGTAAGAAACCAGTTTGTCATCCCTTAAATGGCTATGAGAAACAGCCATATCAAGCTTAGTATTATTTGCTAATCGTACCAAGCAAACAAATTTAAAATAAAACTCAACCAAATATCTAAACTATCAGAGGATAATTAATTATGTCTGAACATACCAAAGAATATTACGAAAAAACTTGCGAATTTACTGTTCCCATTAAGTTAAACATACCTGTGACAGTTTGTCCGCAAGTATATGTTGTTCCAGTGAATCCCGCTCACGAAAAATTACCTATTTTCTTGGAGCCTGATGTTTTACTAGAACCAGAAATTAAGAGTAAAAAACCAATTTGTAAGCCTGTTGATACTTGCAAGCATTAATCGCTATTCCTCTTCGCGGTTGCTGAAAATAGCAATAGAGAAAACAATAATAAATATTAAGTATAATCACCAAATGATGGTTAGATTATCAACTATTTATTGCTAGTTTTCGATAAGTAACTGTTATTCAAGGAAGTATTATAACCAGTGTTTATATTCATATATTGCTTCCTTGATAACCAACTTTATTATGGCTGACTAAATCTTCTCCAAGTCTCGCCTTATAGTAATAATAGTGACTTAAAGTTATGTCTACTTCTCCTACTTTAAAATCTAACTCAGGAACTAAAAAACTTTTGGTTCATTTGATGTTGAAGGTTCCAATTGAAATTGAGCTAGACTTGTCACAGAGTTTATCTACAGAATATCTTCAAATCTCTCCCGAAGAACTTAAGTCTCAAATAGATAATTGTGAAGAAATTACTATTGCTAAGGGATTAAATCGATCTAACCCACTTGAAGGTGTACTAATTGATTCAAGTCAGATAAAAGAAATAGTAAATAAAGCAATTGAGAATAATCAAGTTTTGCCTTCATTTCCGCTTTCAGAATCTGAGATTACAGAAAATCACTCCAAAAACAAATCACTTCATAATCAAGAAATAGAGCATTACTTAGAACAAGAAATTAATATTACTCGTAATTTGAACCCAAGATTTGATAAGCCATCTATTACAGGTTTGGTAGATTTATTCAACGATGGAATTGTTTTTACTATTAATGCTTTAGGAACTATACTATTTTTGGGCAAAATTGCTAACTATAGTTGGGAAAGTGAGACATAGGCGCTACGCGCAATTAAAAAGTCATTAGCATAGCGTCTCAATAATGATATTGGGTAATAAGCTATACTTCCCAAACATCCTCTTAGTCCTTCGGGGTTTTTACGGTTATTTGCAAGACATTAAACTTGTTATGTTGATAGATGGTTATAAAAAATAAGTTTAAGTCTTATTATCCAAATCAATGAATAATCTATCTTTGATAAATTGGAGTCTTGCTTCTGAAGTTGGTTACCCTAAATTTTTTTATAGATACTTTATTAGACAATTTTATAAGCGTGTTCTACAACAAGATAATATTATTCATTTAAATCAGGAAATTTCAATTAATCTTCCTCGTAATAGTAGGTTTGGAACCGAGTTATTTGTCAAAAATGGTTATGTTGATTGGGGAAGTGAAGAATATTTCATTAGATATCTTGATAGGAAAAAAAGTTTTTTAGATATTGGTGCAAATATTGGTTATTACTCTTTACTGCTCTCTCCTTATTGTCATAAAGTTTATGCTTTTGAACCAGACCCCAGAAGTCTTAAAGCTTTAAAAGAAAATGCCAGAAAAGTTGATAATATCACGGTGATTCAAGAAGCTGTTTATTCAAAAGCTGGTGAAATGCAGTTTGATGTTACAAGATTACCTGAATTAAGTAAATTAAATATAAAATCAAAAGCAGTCCCTGGTGATTATATTAATGTTAAAGTTAATACTTTAGATAATTTTGCCAGTCAACATCCATATTTAAGAGTGACTGCAATCAAAACAGATGTAGAGGGTGCAGATCTTGAAGTATTGTTGGGTGGGAAAAATTTAATTGAGAGAGAACAGCCTTTAATTTTATCTGAGGCTTTTCCCGATAATCGTTTGCTTGAATATGCAAAACAGCTTGATTATTTAATTTTTGCTTTTGTAAAACCGAAAGATAAATCAAAATATCATTCAAAACCAAGGTTTATTCAAATTACAGAATATCCCAAAGATATTCTTCCCAAGATGATATTTTTAGTTCCCAAAAGGCTTCATCAAGAATTTTTCCAAGTTACTAATAAAGGTTAGTTAAAAATTTCAAGATTTCAAAATTTCAAGATTTGGTTTTAAGTATGGGGGTTTGATTTTCTTGCAAACCAATAAGTTGCGATCGCCCCAATTCAAAAGCAAATTCTATGTCTTCCCCTGCAGCTAAAGCATCGTAAAACGCTACTGCGAAGTTAATTGCTGCTCTATCGCCAATTGCGCGATTCATCCCAATTACATGCTTAATATGTTGACTAATAGCTTCTGCTTGGACTTCTGAATAACAAGCGTTTAGCAACACACACTCTAACCCTTTTTGGGCAAACAGTTTAAATAAACTTGCTAGGGTATCTGCTCGGACAAAAGCTGTCATTCCGGTTTCGTCTTCGAGGAGGATACCATCTTCCCCTTCACCATGTCCGCAGAAGTGGATAATTTGCGGTTGAGTATCTAAAATTGCTCTGTAGAAGTCTCGTTGACGCACCGCTAATTTCATTTCTAGTTTGAATTTATCTCGGTGGTTAGCGTGTCGCAATCCTTCGTCAATTTCTCGGATCTCTTCTTCGAGGCGTAGTTGAGGGGTATCTTTAGGATTTGCGGCTAAAATCAATATTGTTTTTGTATCTAGGGTTTTGATTTCTTGGTATTGTTTTGGTGTTTGTTTTTGATTTAATTGTGCAATTTCTTGGGCGACTTTATCGTGTTCTGCTTCAGCTTCCTGAATTTGTTTGTCTAGTTGGAAGATGACTGCTGCCCTTGTTTCGATTGCTTTGGCTGTTCGTAGACGGAGTATTTTTTCTTGTAGCAAATCTTGGAGTTTTTGGAGTTCATTAAGTTGGTGGGGTGAAAACATTAGTAAAAAAAATAGAAGGATATAATATCAGGACGCACGTATATAGGGCGCACGTCGGCGCGCCCCTACAGTGGAATTTATCACAACCATACCAAAATCATTTTCACCGAAAGCCCTTGACAGAACATAAGTTTACTGAAAAAAATAACCATATTAAGTCATGCCAGGTTTAATCATCAATAACCCAAAGAAAATAACTTGAAACATTGGTATTTGGTAAATTAAATATTTAAAAAAAAATTTTCCGCCTCCGGCGAGGTAGAAGTGAAGAGGGAAAAGGATGAAAGTGTAAAGGGCTACTAAAGACCCCTCCGCGCAATACCGCAGACAAGACGAAAACCAACAGTGTCGCTGTGGTCGTCGTCGGGACCGATGTAGTTGCGACAGGCAGAACGGCAGTATACAGGAATGAAGTCCCAAGAACCACCACGCAGCACTCTAAATATGTTGTAATCGCTTGTATTTAATTTTTCGTAAAAAATACCACGTTCTTCTTCAGTTAAAGATCTATTATCTTTATAACTCCCAATCCACGCACTACCATCTGAGGGAGCTTCTTTGTAGTTTTCATGCCAGGTGTCTAAACACCACTCCCATATATTACCATGCATATCATATAAACCGAAAGAGTTTGGTAGAAAATTTCCCACAGGTGTTGTTTGTTGACGATATTCGCCTTTTGGTGCATCAGCATAGGTCTGATTACCATTGTAATTAGCTAAATCAGTGGTAATGGTCTCGCCAAAGTGAAAAGGTGTAGTAGTTCCAGCGCGACAAGCATATTCCCATTCAGCTTCACTGGGTAAACGATAAGTGCATCCTACCTTTTGACTCAGCCTTTGGCAAAATTCCATTGCATCATTCCAAGATACGCTTTCTACAGGTCGGTTTTTCCCTTTGAAGTTGGAAGGATTTTGACCCATAATTGCTTCATACTGTACTTGGGTAACTTCAAGCCTCCCCATAAAGAACCCAGTAACAGTAACTTGATGCTGTGGTCGTTCACTGTTACTTCTCCCCGCTTCCCATACTGGCGAACCCATTGTGAACGTTCCCCCTGGTATCTGTACCATCTCCAAGGTGATACCATTGCCCAAGTCTTCCACGAAGTATTTTGCTTCACGGTTGTGACGGTTGGTCATGTTCCCCCGTGCATCAACAGTGACGGTTTCAAATGAAAAGGTTTTTAAACCTAAAGCCTGAAAATTTGCCTTTATCTGTTCCGGAACAGGTAAACTGACTCCTGCAATCCGTATCTGCTTTCTTTCTTTCAGTACTTTCCCAAACTCAGCTTTTGCTGCTTCCAAATTGCCACGGGCAAACTTCCCCATCCCACGGGCATAAATCAATAGAGGCTGGAATTCAGCTAATGGTTCTGCAAATGTTTCCGTCAATGATGCCATGCGCAAAAGTTCTGCTGATTCCTGCTGATCTAACTTTGAGAATGCCAGTGCCAGTTCACGCGCTGCCTGACTAGATCGCGTGTATGCTAAAGCTATCCATTGCTGAGTTTTGGCAAAATCTTGAATGTCAGGGTCGTGACTCTGAAGCTTTTGGTGGACATATTCCAGCAAGAAGTCTGACATTTCATTAATCCGCTGTTTACCGAAGCGTTCATCTGCCTGCAATTCCTTTAGCAGCTGATTTCGCACAGCCAAATCCATCTCGTAAAGTTCATAACCCACTTCATCACATAGGCTAGAAAGCAGCAAATCTGCTACAGCTATCCAGGGGATACCTAAAACTTCACCGTGAATATCCTGCTGGAAATTAGCCCACAGACCATATAACAAATCCGGTGTCAGTGCTAAGGGGAAAGCAGCATGAGAAGCCAAATATAAGTGCTTTTTACCGAAGCGTTTGGCAAACGATTCGATGCGTTGGTGGACAACTTCAGGTTTAATTTTGCTCATTTTCGCCGCCCCTCAAAATTTGTAGGGCGTCCGCGCAACACACTAATAGCATCCTGCAAACTTGGTCTGCTAACTTCAAACATGGGAACAAGGCGAGCTATCTTAGCAGCAGTTGTACCAAACCAACGTTCTTTCGGAATTGGATTTAGCCAAGCAATGTGAAGCACTCGTTGTTGCAACTGGGTAAGAAACTCCTGAGTTAATTTGTAACGCTCTTCATTAGAGCCACCACGTGCAGCACCACCATCACTAAAAATTAACACAGCTGTTTGTTTAGAGCAACGATTGGTGAGGGTATCAGTAACTAATTCACCTTGCTGATGATGGCGATCGCGGTAAAGATATTCAACGGGAGAATTATGAAAGTAGTAAATACCAGTTTTTCGCAAACGACCGTCTCCCAAGGCTGTTTCTGTGAGTTTACGGGACAGAGTATGAAAAGGTACCATTGAGCCATCCTGGTCAATTAGAATCATTAGTTCGGCTCGGTTTACCCGGGGTGGAACCAAGATGATATCTAACAATAAACCCTGCTGTCCAATTTGGTCGATGGTTGCTTCCACATCCAACTCCGTAGGTTTTCCTTCCCGTACTGGACGCCGTAAGTAGCGCCAAACCTGTTTCATTTGTCTTTGGGTCAAAGGGAAAAACTCTCTATTCAAGACAGAGATATTACCAAGAGTTTGATCGCGTTTGCTGGTAGCTTGCATCACTGGTTTAACTACTTGTACCTCATCTTCTCTTGTCTGTGTCAATTTTGATGGTGGAGCAGAAGTAGAAAGATTCGGAGTAGCTCCGGTAATAAAGGTATTATTTTCAACAGACTCTTGAGTCATAATTTCTGAAGCTAGAGAAGAATCAGGGGTACTTGGAGTATGTTCAGCCTTTCGTTTAGCGAGCCACCGGAAAAGTACATACCCACGATCCAAGGCTATGACAGTAAAAAAACTCCAAATAATCAAATTTGTCTCAGGTTCATTTTGTTTTGGCTTTGATGTCTGGGTTGGGGTTTGTATCTGATTGGGTGTTACCAGGAAAAATCTAACAACCAATACTATTCCCACTCCTACTATGCCCATAATTAAGTAGCGAGCGATCTGATAAATTTGAGGCTGCCAAGGTTTTTTAGGCAATTTTTCCGAGGTTGGGAAAACAGTCTTACTTTTTTTCCTCGAGGTTGGGATAACAGTATTGCTGTTTATTTCTGGGGTTGGGACAATAGTATTGCTGTTTGTGTCCTTGCTTGAAATAACAGCCTCACTGCGAATCACTTGTTCAAAGTGATACTCCAATATTGCTTTTTCCTCAGCAGATTTGCTCCACAGAGTCTGACACAAATGTTTCAAAGCAGCTTTGTCAGCAATTCCAAATCCAGCTTGTAAAGAATGCAAAACTAACTGATACTCGTCAATTCCGAGTGGTAAACCTGCTTCCCGTAGCCTGGTGAAGAGTTCCTGTAGGGGTAGTTCGTTTGTGTTCATGACTAGATGAAAGATTGAGCAATGTATAGAAGAGATAGATATCTATTTCTAACATAAATACACATCCACAGTTCACCACATCCATTCCTAATCCCATCCGTTACAAAACCACATCTGTTGCCAATTTCCCGTCTATTGCTGAACCCAATATTCTAAACAATACTTGTTAAGACCTCTTCAGATAACGTACATGATCTTGCCAACTCTTCAACAACACCCCAGCATAAGGCAATTTCCCATCCAATTTCCCCAAAACCTCATCTTCCGGATAACGTCGCAAAACTCGAAACCAATCAATTAATTCACTGGTGCTTACCTTCTTACCAACTTCCCCCTTATCTTTTCCCATTTCCTCCCGCAATTTTAAGAAACGAATTACAGCTTGAGCTACTAACTTTTGATTGGAAGCAGGAAAATGAGAATTAATAATTTCAATCAACCTTTCTGGATTGGGAAATTCTACATAATGAAACAAGCAGCGTCGCAAAAAAGCATCCGGTAAATCCTTTTCGTCGTTGCTGGTAATAAAAACTATCGGTGCTACTTTCGCTGTAATTTCCTCTTGAGTTTCATTAACAATAAACTTTTGCTGGTCGAGTTCTAATAACAAATCATTGGGAAAATCAATGTCAGCTTTATCAATTTCATCAATCAATACAACTGTCCGTTGACTATTCTGAAAAGCACGTCCTATTGGTCCCCATTGAACATAGGTAGCAGGATTGCTAATTAGGGGAATATCCTCATCTTTAATTATCCTACCTGCTGCTGCAAGTTGAGCATCCCGCAAGCGAGTCACCGCATCATAGGTATACAAACCATCCTTGGTTTGAGTGGTAGACTTAATGTACCAAGCTTCAAACGGTAAACCCAATTCATAAGCCACAGCAGCAGCTAACCGAGTTTTACCACATCCCGGTTCCCCTTTGAGTAGTAAAGGACGTTCCAAATAAATCGCCAAGTTTACAGCTTCGATTAATTCTTCATAAGGCAAATAAGGGTACAGTAACTGACCATTAGTATCTCTTTCCCCCCACTGTGGCTGCACTTTACCCTTGTATTCCAGTTGCTTATGATATTCAGGTTGATTGTGACTTAATATTTTAGCCATCTGTCCTTCTCTTCATACCAATTGCATTCACACAGGTGACAAATTTCTGACATTGCTAGTTCCGGAATCCCATTATCACTATTGTCTAAGATTTCCTGGACTAATTCATCTTCCGTATCGTTAATAATTTCTTCTATCAAGGGTAATGTATCAAATTCTATGTCTACCGCGATCATATTCATCCAGTCCTTTAAAATGTGATCGCCAAATGGATTAATCGAAGGTAGTTTAATGGGAATTTCCGGTTCCCAACTCGGTTCTAATTTCTCCACAAACAAAGTGTTTTGCTTACCCAAATCACCCTCATAATCTACCAAAAACATTAGTAATTGATAGTTAGTTGTTTCAGATACAACCTCTCGTGCTTGACCAGCTAACGGTAACCAAAAATCCTGAATTAGTTGCTGTAAATACTCCTGTGGCATACAATCAACATCATGGAAAGCCAAGATTACATTTTGAGTTTGCCACCATCTATAAATTTGCTCAACAATCTCTGAGGGTGTATGTTGTTTTCCTACCAAACCTACTCTACCCCTTAATTCTCGCCATAAAGCACTAATATCCCTTCTGCGTGCAATGCGATTGAGTTGAATTCGCACTAACTTACCCGTAGTACCGTAGCGAATATGTTGAGTAATTAATCGATTCAGTAACCAACGTTGTCCGTAATCCGGCGAACCATGAATGAGAAAAGCTGCAATTGATTGGGACTTAAGAAATCTTTTAAATGAAATTATCTGTTCTCGATAGCCGAGTTTTAATAATGCACGGTATAGGTCGCAACTTGCTGATGATATATTTTGATTTTCAATCTCTTGTTTTATGCGATCGCATTCAGCTTGTGCTTCCTCAATCTGCTTTTCCACTTTAAAGATACCTAAAGCATCTGTTTCAGTTACCTTTGCAACCCGCAGACGCATTATTTTCTCCTCTAGCAAATCGAGTAGTTTTTGCAGTGCCTCACTTTGGTTCATGTTGTTAGCCTAGGTGGGGTTAGCCATATACCGACAGGAGTATTCAGAAGTTTTAATTTCTCAGGAATGTTAGTATTTCCTCAATAATATTTGGCTACAATACCAAAATGGGAAATAGCAGTTTTACGAAGTATGAATACTAGTGTTTATATGATTTTATTTTTTCAGTAATTTTATCTGAGTATATGATCAATAAATCATAGAATCCTATAATAATACGTAATTTAGGTGCCAATACTTGATCTTTAATAATTATTCATCCATCCCCCAATAATTCTAACAACTGCTCCTCACTCAACTGCACAACCCCCAAACTTTGAGCCTTCTTCAGCTTCGAACCCGCATCTTCCCCCACAACTAAATAGTCGGTTTTCTTACTAACGGAATCAGTAACTTTACCACCATGTTTTTTAATTAAAGCCTTAGCATCATTACGCTTGAGAGTGGGTAATGTACCAGTAACCACAAAGGTTTTTCCTGCTAGTTTTTGATTAGTGTTAACATCTTCTTTACAGGGAGTTGTCGCAACAAATTGCAACTCACTAGCTTGAAGACGTTCAATTAAAATTTGATTGGCGCTGACTTGAAACCATTGATGTACGGATTCAGCAATTTCAATTCCAATCCCATAAATTCCTTCAATATCTGTAACTTTCGCCTGCATTAATTGTTCCACAGAAGCAAACTTTTTAGTTACAGTTTCGGCAATAACACTACCTACATGACGAATTCCCAAACCATATAATACCCGCGCCCAAGGTTGGTTTTTCGATTTTGCGATCGCATCAATTAATTTCTGTGCAGATTTTTCCCCCATGCGCTCCAATTCTAATAATTTTTCAGGTGTTAAATCATATAAATCGGCGACAGAAGTAACTAATCCTTTATCTACTAACTGCTCTACAACTTTTTCCCCCATTCCGCGAATATCCAAAGCATTGCGACTTACCCAATGTTCGATTGAACCTTTCAAAATCGCGGGACAAGATGTATTCACGCAACGAGTTACCGCTTCTTCCTTTTGTCTGACTACGGGTTGACCGCATACCGGACAATCACTGGGCATGATAAAAGGTGTAGTATCCTTGGGGCGGAGTTCTTTTAATACCCGTAATACTTCGGGGATAATTTCTCCAGCTTTACGAATCACAACGGTATCGCCAATGCGGATATCTAATTGGGCGATGCGATCGGCATTATGTAAAGTCGCCCGAGAAACCGTTGTTCCGGCTAATTGTACGGGACGCATCTGGGCTAAGGGTGTTAAAGCTCCTGTACGTCCCACATTCACTAGAATATTTTCCACGCGGGTGGGTGCTTCTTCCGCTGCATATTTTAATGCTACAGCCCATCGGGGAAATTTCTGAGTAAATCCTAAATTTTCTTGAAGTGCAAAGGAATTTAATTTTACTACTACCCCATCGGTCATATAAGGTAAGTTGAGACGTTCTGTGTCCCAATACTCGTAATATTGCGCTACTTCCTCAATGGATTGACACAGTTTTTTATTGGGGTTTACCTTCAAACCCATGTGATGTAATAATTGCAATCTTTCCCATTGGGTATTTGGCGTCTCAGCATCATCCATTCCCGGAAGATGTAAGGTATAAGCAAAAAAATCTAAACGCCTGCGATCTACTACTTTAGGATCTAATTGTCTCAGGGTACCTGCTGCAGCGTTACGGGGATTTGCAAATAAACTTTCTCCTGCTTTTTCCCGTTCCTGGTTAATTTGGTTAAATACATCTAAGGGTAAAAATGCTTCCCCCCGTATTTCTATTCTTCCTTGTAGAGACGCGCCAGAGCCTGCGGCGTCGGCGTTAAGCCTCTGGCGCGTCTCTACATGGCGCGTCTCTACGTTCAACCGTAAAGGAATAGAACGAATTGTGCGCACGTTCTGGGTAATATCTTCTCCTGCGACCCCATCACCTCTAGTTACACCTCTAACTAAAACCCCATTCTCATAGGTTAAAGCTAAAGCCGAACCATCTATTTTCAGTTCGCAGACATATTCTGCTTTATTAGGAGATTCTACCTCATCTCCAGATGACAGCTGTCTGCGCCAACGTTGTTCCCAGGTTTTTAACTCATCAATATTAAATGCATTTTCCAAACTGTACAAAGCAATATTATGTTTGACCGAGTTAAACTGAGTCGCAGGTTTTTCTCCAACCCTTTGAGTGGGACTATCCGGTGATATCAATTGGGGATATTCAGCTTCTAAATCCTGTAACTCCCGATATAGTTGGTCGTAAACCGCATCTTCCATGGTGGGAGCATCCAGAATATAGTAATCATAACTAGCTTGTTGCAACAATTGGCGCAATTCTTCTATTCTTTGTTGAACTTCCGGTTTAACTGATACCACCGTGATTGTCTCCACTCGTTAAAACATAATAATAAAATTTAACTATTTTGCTCTAAGTTTTCTACTATAACCCTAAGGAATGAGAATTTAATAACCTGTAATCCTGAAATTTGGAATAGTGCGTTACGCGATGCTAACAGCACCCTACTTTTGTACTTTATTTAATCCACACTCCTAAGTTAACTGTAAATCCTCAAAAACCCGCACTCATTTTAGTCGCAGAGATGACGAATGCTAGACTCAGGATTATTGTTCAAATAATCTCGTACCCAATTGCAAGCTTGTTTTATCAATTCGTCAGATGATTGAATTGACCATAATTTAGCGCTACCATCACTTCCCAGAGTTGTTAATAACTTACCATCTGAACTTAAACTAATACTGCTAACTGTAGATTGTTTGGTTTGCCATTGTGCTAATGGTAATTGCTGTTTGGGTTCTTGCAAACTCCACAATAGTATGCGACCTTCGCTATCGCTGCTAATAATTATTTTGGCGTCTATTTCTTTGCTATCTGGAATAAACTTTACTGAGGTTATTTGTGGTCCATATACTTGAAATATTCCTCTCCACTGACCTTGTAAATTCCACAAACGAATAGTACCGTCCTCTGCTCCGCTAACTATTTGTTTGCAATCTGGACTAAACGCAACACTATTAACCCCACCTAAATGACCTTCGAATAGTTTTTTGTGTAAGGGTTGACCTTGCAGATCCCATAAACCAAGAGTACCGTCCTCACCACCACTTACTATTTTCTTGCAAACTGGACTGAAGGCTAAACTCTTAACAGCACCTGAATGAGTTGTTTGAAATCTTTTTTCCAAGGATTGACCTTGCAGGTTCCACAAGCTAATAGTACCGTCTTTACCACCACTTACTATTTTATTTTCATCTCGAATAGAAGCCACACTTGTAACTTCCCCTGAATCAGCTTTAAATACTTTTTCGGAAGCTTGACCTTGTAAGTCCCGCACAGTAATCGTACCGTCCTTACTACCACTGACTATTTGTTTACCATTAGTATCCAAGCTGATGCTTTTTCCATTATTTTTATTTTTATTTGCGTTTATATTTTCAATCTTCCTTAATTCCTGACCTTGTAAATCCCAGATGCGAACCATAGTATCATCGCTACTACTCGCCAATTGCTTACCATCTGGACTAAAACTTACACTTCTCACTGGTCCTTGATGACCGACAAATTTCTCTAATTCCTTACCTTGTAAATTCCAAACCCTAACAGTACCGTCTCCTCCTGCGGTCGCTAATTGCTTACTATCCGGGGTAAATGTTACACCCCAAATTTTCTTTTGTTGTGCGTTCCATTCTTGAGGAGGTTGCTTACCTTCCACGTTCCACACTCGAACAAATTTATCTTCTCCAGTACTAGCAAGGAACCGACCATCAGGACTAAAGCTAAGACCGCTAACAGAAGCTTTATGACCTGCGATTTTACTTAACTCTTTACCCTGAAAGTTCCATAACCGTATAGTATTATCATCTGAGCCAGTTGCTATTGACTCGCCGTTTGGACTAAAACTAAGGCTTTTTACTGATCCTTGATGTCCTTTTAATTCTACCGATAGCTGACCCTGCAAGTTCCATAAACGCACGGTAGCATCATTTCCTTTGCTAGCGACGAACTTACCATCTGGACTAAATTCAACTCCCCATAATTTACCTTGTCCTGCATTCCATTCCTGGATTGGGTTACCCTGTAAGTCCCACAAGCGTACAAATCTGTCATCTCCCGTAGTTGCAACTAGCTTACCATTCGGGCTAAATTTAATACTTTTTATTGAACCTTTGTGTATTTTTCTTTCTTTTCCAAATATCAGCAGTTCTTTACCCTGGGAGTTCCACAAACGAGCTGTACCATCATCTCCACTAGTAGCTAATTGCTTACCGTTGGGGCTAAAGACCACGCTTCTAATGGGACGCTTGTAACCTTCCAAGCGGTTGCTTTCTCTAACTGTATAAACTGCTCTTTGTAGGGTTCCTTCGATTTGTTCCTGTAGCTCGGGTTCTGGTGGAAAGAAACGCAAAAGTGGTTGTTTGAGAAGATTTCCTGCTTGCAAAATCCTAATCATCCCATCTAAAGACTGATTATCGGACAAGTTTATTTCCGCAGAGTTTCTCAACTCATTAGCTCGTTCGATCTGTGAGATTCTCAACCAATAGGAAGCAGATACCAGCAGACTACTTATAATAAGGGTGATGCTGATGAAAATCCGCCAGCGCCAGCTATTGTTCCGACGTTTTTGCAAAACGCTATTTTCTACAAATTCATCTTCTAACTTGTTAAACCAATTTTCCTCAGAATTGAGTTTCTGTTTTAAAACGTCAAGATAAGGATTTGCATTCCAAAGAAATTGTACCGGTCTTTCTCGTAATCGCCCTTGTTTATTTTGCGATTGCAAAAGTTGAATTAACCTAGAAGTAGTTTTACTGAGTAAGTTTTCTATCGGGTAGAGTTTACGATCTAATCCATCAAACACAGGTTTAGCCTTGGCTCGAAACCCCAATGCTTTTTTCTTGCTTTTAACATTTTGCCATTCCACCGCAGCAGGTGTCAGTCGGCGTTGTAAAATTAAGTTTTCTTCTTCATCTTGTTTCCAACTTAGCAGCTTTTGCCAACCTCGCACCAAAGCGTCGTGAGCAGGTTCTACATAGGGTTTACCTTCAGGGTCTTGTCCTTCTACTAGCAAGCGCGCATCTGTGAAACGCCGAATTGCTTCTTTGATACGGGTATTTTCCGGTTCGGGATACTCTAATTCCGATAAAGGTACCCGTCTGCGGGCTAATTCTCCACCACCCACCGCAACCATCCGCAGCATCAGTTTACGAATACTGGAAGAATATGTAGTATTTTTTTTCACTAATTCGTCATATTCAGTGTCTGCTCTTTGGGTTAGACTGCGGGTCACTCCCCCTAATTCTTCATAATCTGCTTGAGTAATTACCCGGTCTTTTCTAGTTCCTAATCTAACACTACGCAAATATTTCAAATATAGTTCGCTTAAGGTAAAGGAAAGTAACGGTAATGCTCCAGGCATTTGAACTACTTCATCAATTAACCGTTCTACCAAACTATGGGGCTCAAAGTACATTACCCGAACTGAAGCTGGTTCCTCAATGCAAGCTCGTAACTCCTCCCGCGTCATTGCTGGAACTATAAACCGAGATGAATACCAATATGGCTCTAGGACAGAGTTGGATAATCGAGGTTCAAAGTCACTACGTACCGTCAGTACTATATGTAAATTTCCTGAGTAACTATCTACTAAATTAGCCAATAGTTGGAGAAAATCTTCCCTCTCCTGCTCGCTGCGACACAGAGTCAACAATTCTTCTGTCTGGTCAATTACTAGCAGGAATTTTGACTGGGGATTTTTTTGTAACCAAGTTTTTAGATTATTTACTGGATTATTATTTTTTATATTAATTAATAATTTATCCCCAGCTAATGCATTATCTAAAGCCTTTAAGGGCGATTCTCCAGGACGCATTGGTGCAAGGATATGCCATTGCTTTTGTAGAGAGGTACCATTTAGAGACGTACCATTTAGAGACGTACCATGGTACGTCTCTACATTGTGTGAATTTAACTGTTTGATATAAGGTATTAGTCCCGCTTTAACTAAACTAGATTTTCCGGTTCCCGAAGCACCTAATACTACTGTTAACGGTTGTCGGCAAACTTGTTGATACAATTGTTCTATTAAAGTTTGTCTGCCAAAGAATAATTTGCTATGTTCCTCTTCAAAAGCTTGCAAACCGCGATAGGGATTTTGTGACTCATCTAAAGGTGGTGCGGGTGGTAAATTGAGTTCGTGTCCGGGAGAAAGAAAGATATATTCACCCTTATCATGCTTATTTAAACACCAAATGCTAGGAGTTTGACGCAGACGGTATTTTTCTGTGGGGATTTCCACGCGATCGCGCAAATACAAATATAGTTCGGTCGCTGTTATGACTCCATCCCCACCAGATTTACCAGGTTTGGGGGGAGGGTAAATATCTGCAGCACCTTCTAGCGCTTCTAATAATGCAGCAGCGAAAGGGGAATTATTACCAATTTGACCCCGCTCTGTATCCAATTTAAAGTTATCTAAGGCTTTTTGATCGGAGGCTGAGGAAGTAATGATTTGCCATGCACTGTCAGTAATAAAACGGTCATAGCGTTCTTTGTGAATTACTTCTGGTGCAGTCAATAAATCCCTGGTACTCGACCACCGGAAAGCACCAGCAAAACAACAATCGAGAATTCCCAAGAAGTGACGACAAGGTAATTGACTTAAAGTGTCGTGTAACCTCGTCATCGGTAGATAACTATTAGTATCGCCCTGTTTTGCATCTTGGGGAATTAAGTAACCAGCAGGACCATCGTCACCATTAAGGGCTACTCCATGACCGGCAAAGTAAAATAATAAGCGGTCATCTTCTGTAACTTGTTCTGGTAAGGTTTTTTCTAAAAGTTTATTTAGGTTATTGAGGGTTGCGATTTCGTTTAAGCATACCCAAACTTGATAATTATGCTTTTCTCGGAGAGTCTCTACTAATTTTTTTGCATCATTGACGGCGGTTTTCAGGGGAGAAATGCCGTTTTGGTAGTTATTGATGCCGATGATAAATGCTAGGTTGCGTTCAAACATCTGACTTTAGCTGAATAATGCAGCTGCAAAAGGGAATCTTATATTATTGATTTTTATCAACAATTTGATAAACTGATTTCATCACATCTGCAGGAATTTCTCTCACTAAACGAATGGGAAATGTCTTTGTAGATGCGTATTGAGCATATTCGGGCGTGAGAAAAGTCTGATAGGATGGGGAATTATTTCTGTAAATAAAAGCCAAAGTAATTCCCTGGATATATTTACGAATATCGATAGCTTTTTCCCCCACCACTTCACTTTTATTCTGGCTTTCTCTTCCTGCGGTAGATGCTGGGTCTTTAATACTACCGTGGGTCGCACCGACAATTCCTACTAGCCATTTAGGTGACGGAATTTTATTAAAACTAATCACTTGTTCGGTTAAAGCAGGAGTGGTTTTGTCTGCGGAGGATGCCAGCATCATAACGGGAATTTGGATTTTTTCTAATCCCGTTCTACCAAACATTAAAGAAGTTGTTGGGTTGAGAGCGATTACTTGTTTGACGCGATTATCTCGAAGTTGGTATCTCTTTTGTGGTAAATCTTGGGCAAAACATTGTAGCCATTGGGACCCATTTGTGGAAGCTGGAAGATTAGGACAATGGGATTTTAAATCATCGATTTGTATTTCACCTCCAGCTATTGCTAAAGCTGTTCCACCGCCAAAGGAATGACCAATCAAAGTAACATTATCGGTGGAGACTTGAGGAAAAAATCGGCGATTGGGCTGTTTATTAAATTCCCCTAGCTTATCCAAAACAAAACTAATATCTCGAGGACGTTCTATAAATTCCTGTGGTTTTATCAAGGGAATGATTCCATCTTTTTTAGTCAAATCAATTTGATAATTTAGGTTGCTACCTGTATGCTCCACTGCTGCAACCACATATCCATGGGATGCGAGATGCTTAGCGATGTAAGCCATATCGGATTTATCCGACGAAAAACCATGACTGAGGACAACTACGGATTTCGCTTTGGGTTTACTAGTTAAGGCTTTAGGAAAATAAATATCCACGGGAACTGAGCGGGAAGAGCGTTTCTCATCCTTTAAATTGAGTTTAAGAACATCTACAATCCCATTCCCTGGTTGGGTCGGATCGACATTTGAACTAAATTGAGAATTGTTAACCGCAGACAATTGAGGAGCGATCGCATCCATAAACTGCTGGGTTTGCTGGTAAGCTAAATTCAAGTGGTTAAATGTTTTCGATGCTTCTTTCACATCAATTTCTAGTTGTTCGCTGGGATAAGCATTAATAAAACTAATAATCGAAAGTCCTTCCCTATTTTTAGAACCACGAACTAACGCTGACCTTAATGCTTGCATTCCCCCACTTTCCGAACGTAAAGTTACTTTTGCCAAATCCTTTAGAATCGCACTACCACCTGGGGTATATAAAAGTCGACTTAAGGTCAGAAAATTAACAGGATATTTTGTTCGCAGTGTTGTTAATAATTTTTGGCGTTCCTCCACAGGTAATCGGTCAGTATATTTTTTGTAAGGTCCCTGTATTTTTCCGCTTTCGGCAACTTTTTGTAATTCCGCAACCGAGATAGATTCGGACAAAATACCGTAACGTAGTATAACTTTTTCAGCAGCTTTTACAGGAATACTTGTGCTTAATAGATAGGTCGCAGTCCCAAAAAATAAGCCAGCACTTGCCTTTAAAATATTCGAATAGGTTTTCATGACTGCATATGTATCTAAATTAAATTTATCTAGTAGTTTTTGGTCGGGAGGCTGGTGTAATACCAAATTGGATTTTTAAAGCCCCCTTATATAGCGGTTTTCGGTTGAGTGTAGTACACCTCGTAGAGACGTATTAGCACAGCGTGACCGTAAGGTCATAATTTTACGTCTCTACATTTGGGAATTAGAAAATGTATTTGATTCAAATGAAAACCGCTATATTTAAAACCCCTTTCTTTTATATTTTTGAGATTCTATCAACGCCCTAGTAAGTGCTGTTAATCCTTCCACATCGCTGAAATAACTAACGTGGTCGCAACCGACTTCTTGAATTTGTGGCTGAGGAATGCGTTTAGGATCCACACTTGTGATGCTCCTTACAGTTACAGCAGTATCATTGGTTTGACCAAAAAAAGCTAAATCTATGGATTTATTTCGCAGTTTCTGCATTAATCGCTGCAACTTCCCAGTTTCAATATTTGCAGACATCATCGAGTTATTCCCGGCAATAATAGAATAGGGAATACTTGGATCTGAACTTGCAGCCAAGGATTTAAGAAAATCTGAACCCGGTTGCATCTGATCTAGTGAAATATCAATTTTTTCAATCAAACTCAGCAGATTACTCAATATCTTCGCGGGAAAAGCAAATGTAGATAAGCCATTTAACCCAAATGTTAATAAGGCGATCGCCCAGTCTTCTACCGTGGACCAAGGGGAACCTGCATTTGGCGTACCTAACATAATCAAATGATTGACTATTTGCTTCCCACCTTCGCGTTCGATAAACCAACGAGATATCAAACCACCCATGGAGTGAGCGACTATTTCCAGTTGTTTGCCATGATTTGCACCCAAACCGACTGTTTCGAGACGGTCTTTTAATAGTCTGGCATTTTCCTCAATGGAAGTATGAAGATTTTCGTAGTCAAAAGAAAGAATTAAATCATATATTTGGGCTAGTGATTTCTCTTGACCATCTACTTCTACTTTCCCCCGTTGCATGCTGGGTAGTGAATTGGCAGTTTCGCCTGTAATTCCATGAATGAACAGGACTATTTTCTCTGCTTGGGTCACCCGTTGTTTGACTTGCTCTATGTGTGATTCGTAACTTACAGTTTCGTCAGGTGCTACATTGGCGATCGCTAAATGGGGATAGGAAAACTCTAACCCTATCTTTTCACTTACGATTTTTTGGAAGAAAATCTTAAGGGCACCTTTTAAATCCCGTTCTCCTTGATTTACTGGTTCGGGTAGGCGTTCTAATCTAATTTCAGTTCTACCGTTGTGGGAATATCCAACTCCTAAGGGTAAATAAAACTCACCGTCATAAGCAAATGGTAATACCCGTTCTCCCCGTATTAAGGGCGTATCAACGATTAGTTTTAGAGGATTCTCGCGGTTAACTGTGGCAATAGTGTCAATATTTACTTCCCTTAGTTCCAAGGTATTCAAAGCAGGTTCAATCCCCCGACTACTAGTTAATGGGAAGGGTTGATTGGTTTGAGAATTTTCTCGTAGCAATGGTGGTAAATGATTATCATCTAAACCTCTTGTAGACGCAGAAGTATTTATTAAGCGAGCATTGGCTTGTAAGTATGGATGAGTTTGCAATAATACTCCAGTTCCAAGAGAAACACCAATTCCAGATTTAGGTATGGGGGTAGTTTCTAGGGGTCTGATAGTTTTAATTACGACCTGACTTGTGACCCAATCATCGTATTCTTCAGCCTCGTCATCAACTTCTAGATCGCGAGATTGCAGGCGATTCATGAGACGGTTGAGAGTACCCGCACGCATACTTCCTCTTTGACTGAGAGTATCTTTTCGATAGGGTAAATCGAGCTTATCCTGTTCTAGGAGCCTAGCATCAAATTCATTAGTACAAACAATTAGTTTAAAAATATCTTGAAATTCTGTAATTCCTTGTTCCCATACTTCTTGAGGAACACTCGCACGAATTGATTTTTTACCCAGCGCCCAAATTTCTTGATTTGGTTCGAGTTTTACATAACCTGCTTCAAAAAAGCCTGCATTAATGGCAAATTGTTCGGTTAAATCGAGTAAAGCACAATAAAGAGTTTCGTTGCTAGTATTTTTGAGCTTAACTTTAAAAGCAGGTTTCTTCCATTTACCCCTATCATCTCGATAGTAACTAAGACGAATTTCACCATCTGATAAGACCTTACCGTCTTGATAAATTTCCATCTGAATCGCATCCGGACTAATCCGACTATTCGCAGGACTGGAAAGTTCGCTCAAATTTGTCCACCGAGTAATATGTTCCAGTCTGTGAATGACTGCGATCGCACTACTTTGGTTATAACCTTGAGCCAAACTCGCGAGAGGGAAACCATCAGCAGGTCTGGTAATAATATATCTGCCCCTATGAGCCAAAACCTTAAATTCTACTTTCCCAGTATCCTCAACTTCTCGGACATACACAGAAGGTTGACCGTTGTCTCCAATGTTTTGCAATGCTTCTCGTAATAATTGCACCCCTTCTGTTTCACCTTCAAAGCGTACGGTTTTTGGAGGTAAAGGTAAAGCGGTAATTACAGCTTTGAAAGTTTGTTCTCGATCTAAACCAATACTACTGGTAATTTCAACCTTACTTAACTGCGGTAAAACTTGCGTGACCTTCGCTTCAGCAATTTTATCTGATAATTTTCGTAAAGATTCACCTCGGGTTTCAACAGGGAAAAGAGCCAAATGCATAGTTTCTTCTCCAACTGGAAGAGGTACACCATGTACAGCACCTCCATCAATTACCCAACCGTATTCTTTATGATGCGAAATAGTATAATAGGGACTGCGATCGCTAATTGCTCCACCTAAAAATAACTGGTCTAAATCTTTTGGGTTTGTTGCTTCTAATTGTGGAGATTGGTTTTGGACTTTACTACGTACTAAAGCATTGATTTGCTTAAATAAATCTCGATAAGTAAGATTTCCCTTAGCTTTCTTCAAAGCTTCTGTGAGAAAGTAACAAAATGCTCCTCGTGTTTGTCCATCATTGCCATTGTATTCTTTTGCCTTTTCCTGTTCTCGACAAGATGCAAATAAGATATGCTTTCCTGTGACTAAACTCCAACCAGAAGCACGTTGATAAGAAGATTTTAAATTTTGAATTTCTTCAGGTGAAAAAATAAATGTATCCAAGGAACGCTGACGCTCATCTGCAGAAAATTCACGTACATTAGTTTCCTGAAACGGATCTCTAGAACCACTTCCAGAATGACAGCAGTCCAAAATAATTGTAATTTGCGGATTATTTTGTGCAACTTCCGAGATTAACTTAGATAATTCCTTGTCAGCTAAATCCCACCCTCCTTTAGAACGACTGTCATAGCAAACTAGAGTTTCATTCAATCTATCGGGCTGAAAATCCCAGAATTCCCGTGGTGCTTCTTCTCGAGAACCGTGACCGCTATAGTAAAATAAGACTATGTCATTACTTTTTGCCTGACCCAAGTGTTGTCGAAAATTATTGATTATGTTTTGGCGTGTAGCCTCCTCATCTTTAAGACTTTTTAAATCTAAATTCCATCCTTCTACTTTGACACGCGATCGCAAATACTCTTCAATCGCTACTACATCATTGATGCAACCTTTGAGAGGAGTAACAGGTTTGAGGTAGTTATCAATTCCAACTAATAACGCATATATATTACGAGTCATCTTAAACATTCCAGGAGACCGCTGTCGTAGGTGCTAAAACTGGGTGAAAAAAGAAATAGGAGAAAAATAGCGAACCATTTCTATATCATTTTCTGGGTTACGGATCCAAATAAATAAAAATGGAAATACACAAGCAATTTTCAAGCAAATCTTTAAATTGTCCGCTATACTTTCAAGCTACGATGGTAATTATTTTAGATGGTAATTATCTTTTTTCTTATTTTTTTTCAAGAAATTTTTTCTATGTATGAGTGTTGGGTAAGCTTAAGCTTTGAGGGTTTGAAAGTCTAGCAATGTACCTATACTCAAGTTAGCAGTGGGTAGCTTAATTTATTTTTTTCATAGACATAATAATAACTTGAACTTAAATATAAATATGTACGGGTCAAAGCAACTTATGCACTTGATATTCAGTTGTATCAAGAGCATTACCCGCTCACCACAGCCCAGCTTTAAATTCAAATTCCAAACTCATATTGACAATAAAATTATTATTAACATTCCCGACTAACTATAGGATAAACTCCTGTAGCTTCCATGATGGGAAGGTCGATTTTCGAGATGCAAGAGAGCTTACGACATCATCGGATCGGATATAAGGCAACATTGTTATAAATTTTTAAATACCACTGGGTGAGACATCTCACTGCGCGTATTAGCATCCTACTTGGAAAAAAAGGATTTTACTTATCAGTATGATAATTCAAATGTTAATTACATTATCATTAAAGAGTATTTTTATGTGTATCATCATCAACGGGAAAATTTCCCTCATAGTTGCAAACTAAAGTTGTAAACTTAAAACAATTTGTTCCAGGTTGAAGACTTGGGCAGTCTCATTGATAATGATGGGCATATTACCTTAGAATTTTTGGCATGAAATCGTGACAGAAACTGGAAGTTACAAAGATACAGTAAATTTACCGTCTACTAAGTTCGATATGCGGGCAAACGCCGTCAAGCGCGAACCCGAAATCCAGAAGTTTTGGCAAGAAAATCAAATTTACGAACGCCTGTCCCAAGAAAACCCAGGCGAACTATTTATATTGCATGATGGACCTCCCTACGCCAATGGTTCTCTGCATATTGGTCATGCCTTAAATAAAATTCTCAAAGATATTATTAATCGTTATCAGTTATTAAAAGGACGTAAGGTTTGCTACATTCCGGGCTGGGACTGCCACGGTTTACCTACGGAACTTAAAGTTTTGCAAAATATGAAGTCAGCGGAACGGCAAAAGTTAACGCCTTTGCAGTTACGCAAGAAAGCAAAAGAGTTCGCGATCGCCACCGTAGATCATCAACGGGAAAGTTTTAAGCGCTATGGTGTTTGGGGTAACTGGGATGAACCTTATCTGACCCTAAATCCGGAATACGAAGCGGCGCAGATTGCGGTTTTCGGTGAAATGATGTTGAAAGGTTACATCTATCGCGGTTTAAAACCGGTTCATTGGAGTCCCAGTTCCAGAACTGCTTTGGCGGAAGCTGAGTTGGAATATCCTGAGGGTCATACTTCGCCGAGTATCTATGCTGTTTTTCCAGTTGTAAGTTTGGCGGATGCAGCTAAATCTGTACTTTCAGAGTTTTTACCTGATTTGGGTGTGGCAATTTGGACAACTACACCTTGGACAATTCCCGGTAACTTGGGGGTTGCGGTCAATCCGGATCTTAATTACGCCGTAGTCGAATGTAGAGACGTAGCATGCTACGTCTCTACAAGGTACCTGATTGTTGCTGCTGATTTGGTAGAACGACTTGCTGAAACTTTTGACGCAAAATTAACTGTCAAAGCCACAATTAAAGGAAAAGATTTAGAGAATTGCACTTATCGTCATCCCTTATTTGATCGCGAAAGTCCCGTAATTAT
Source organism: Mastigocoleus sp. MO_188.B34 (assembly GCF_030065675.1). Taxonomy (GTDB): domain Bacteria; phylum Cyanobacteriota; class Cyanobacteriia; order Cyanobacteriales; family Nostocaceae; genus Mastigocoleus. The sequence goes on from NZ_JASJDK010000072.1 coordinate 33,584, forward strand.
CGGTGGTGACTACATCACAACTGAGTCCGGTACTGGTTTGGTACATACCGCTCCCGGTCACGGTCAAGAAGACTATATTGTCGGTCAACGTTACGGTTTACCGATTGTGTCCCCCGTTGATGATGCTGGTAAATTTACTGAGGAAGCTGGACGGTTTGCTGGTTTGAAGGTTGTGGGAGGAAAAGGTGAAATTAGTGAAGGTAACCAAGCAGTAATTGATGCTCTTACTTCCGCAGGTTCCTTATTAAAACACGAGCCATATCTCCACAAATATCCTTATGACTGGCGTACTAAAAAACCAACAATTTTCCGCGCTACGGAACAGTGGTTTGTGTCCGTAGAAGGTTTTCGCGATCGCGCCTTGGAAGAAATCAAACAGGTGAAATGGATTCCCGCGCAGGGTGAGAATCGTATCACCCCAATGGTTGCAGATCGCTCGGATTGGTGTATTTCCCGTCAGCGTTCTTGGGGCGTACCCATCCCTGTATTCTACGATGAAGAAACTGGGGAAGCTGTATCAACGGAAGAAACCATCGCTCACGTCCAAAAAATTATTGCTGAGAAGGGTTCCGATGCTTGGTGGGAACTTCCAGTAGAGGACTTATTACCAGAAAGTTTCCGGAATAATGGCAAAAAGTACCGCAAAGGTACGGATACCATGGATGTGTGGTTTGATTCTGGGTCTTCTTGGTCTTCAGTAGTACAACAGCGTCCCGAATTGCGTTACCCAGCGGATATTTACCTGGAAGGTTCCGACCAACATCGGGGTTGGTTCCAATCCAGTTTGCTTACTAGCGTGGCGGTAAATGGTTGTGCGCCTTATAAAACTGTATTAACCCACGGTTTTACTTTGGACGAAAAAGGACGTAAACAAAGTAAATCCTTGGGGAATGTAGTTGACCCCAAAGTTGTTATAGAAGGTGGAAAAAATCAAAAGCAAGAACCCGCTTATGGTGCTGATGTTTTGCGCTTGTGGGTTTCTTCGGTTGATTACACTTCCGATCAACCTTTGGGTAAAAACATCCTCAAGCAAATCACCGACATCAGAAACAAGATTCGCAATACAGCGCGGTTTTTGTTAGGAAATTTGCATGATTTCGACCCCAAAAAAGATGCAGTTGCTTTTGAGGAATTACCCGAACTTGATCGCTACATGCTCCACCGCATGACTGAAGTATTCCAGGAAATTACCGAAGCCTATGACAGCTTCCAATTCTCCCGTTTCTTCCAAACCATCCAGAATTTCTGTGTGGTGGACTTATCTAACTTTTATTTAGATGCAGCGAAAGACCGATTATATATCAGCGCACCTAAAGCTTTCCGTCGTCGCAGTTGTCAAACTGTATTGCAAATTGCTTTGGAGAATTTAGCTAAAGCAATGGCTCCAGTATTATGTCATATGGCGGAAGATATCTGGCAATTTCTTCCCTATGAAACAGCTTACAAATCGGTATTTGAATCGGGTTGGGTACATTTAGAAGAAAAATGGCATAATCCAGAATTAGCCGAAAAATGGCACCAAATTCGGGAATTACGTACCGATGTAAATAAAGTACTGGAACAAGCGAGAGCCGAAAAAATGATTGGTGCTCCCCTGGAAGCCAAAGTTTTGCTTTACATCCCCAACCAAGAATTACTTGCATCGGTAAAATCATTCAATCCCGAGCAAGGTAACGGTGTAGACGAACTGCGCTATCTGTTCATCACATCCCAAGTGGAAATTGTTGATGACGCAGAAAAAATCCAAAGCTTGCAATACAATTTACATTCGGATAAATGGGATATTGGTGTAGCAAAAGCAGACGGTAAAAAATGTGATCGCTGTTGGAATTACTCCACTAAAGTCGGGGAGTCAAAAGAACATCCCCTGCTTTGTGAGCGCTGTATTCCAGCTTTAGCGGGAGAGTTTTAACTTAACCTTGACCGCATTAATTTTATTAGGTTTGTAGTTGGGCTTTAGCCCCGAAAAGTTTTAAAATGAAAGCGCTAAAGCGCAACTACGAACCAATCACCAATTACCCATTACCAACTCACAATTTATCTAACAATTCATGGGTCAACTTAATAAATGCTTTAGAACCAGAAGAAGTAGGTGTAGTTAAAACAGCAGGAACAAAACTATCTACAGCTTTTGCAACATTTACATCAGTTGGTATTTGGGTCTGAAAAACTTTTGCTTCCCCAAAATCTTGATTGACACGATTCATTACTTGTTTATAATATCTACCGCTAAGAATGTTTGCATTAGACATAGTAAACACAATACCCAACATCTCAACGTTGATACTCGTCTCCTGTTCGTGACTTTCTTTTAAACGTGCAATTCTTCTTTCTAATAATTGAATACCTACTACAGATAAGGGTTCTGGCTTAGCTGGTAAGATATAAAAATCACTGGTAGCCAAAGCGCTCCGAGTCAAGAGATTATAACCAGGAGCGCAATCTAAAATAATAAAATCATATTTTTCCCGTACCGGTTCCAAAACCTTAGCTAATAGAACCCTTTCAAAACGATTCCAAATAGTTTCAAAATCCTTTTCACCAATTGTTACTGCTTGTTCGTGCAGCATTTCTGAAACTACAAATTCATCATATAAATCGATATCTCCTGGTAATAAATCTAGTAATTCCAACCTACAAACACCAGACTCAATAATATCTTCTATTGAATATTTGCGTTTTCTCCCAGGATTAATAATTTCGTCTATTAAATATCGGAATGTTTTTCTTTGTTTCCGCAGTTTAGCAAAATCGACAGGTGACATCAGACTGAGTGTGGCGCTAATCTGAGTATCTAAATCCAATACTAACACCCGTTTACCATGATTTTTTGCGAGACAAGTCGCAATGTTGACGCTGAGGGTTGTTTTACCCACACCACCTTTCATATTGGCTGTTGCAATTACATGACCCATTTTTTATTCCTCTGGTGACGCATTCCCAACTAGGTAACTTGCAATTCTACTGACGATGGAAAGATTTGCTTAACTTTAAGATTCCTTAGTAACCAAAAAGTAATATACTTGTTCGATTTTCGCAATAAGCAGTCAGAATTATATCAGTCACTGGATTTCCAATAAACCCTGCTTTAAGAAAAACTAGATTTCTTAAATCAAATTAATTGATGGTGACCGGTTAATAACAGTACGCTAATTTTTAATAGTTGATTCAAGCTCTAATTTTATCGGAGTTTATTTATAAATCTTGTTAGAAGGTAATCTTGTTCAAAGGTGTTTATCAGTAGAAAATAAAGTGATTTTAATGTGTCAGACGGGTAAGAGAATATCTTATTTCATGTCACCTCGAGCACTGCGACGTAACGCACCGCCATGTAAGATGAATATACTAATAATGCTTCACTACCAAATAGCTTTCATCAGGTCATAATGACAGAAAATTTTAGTCAACTATGTTAAGAATTTGTAGCAGAAGTCAGAAGTTAAGAGACAGGACTTACATTCTATCGCTACAAACTTATTATCAATTGGTTTCTAATCTTAAATCAGCACCAAATTATCTCGGTGAATCACCGTTTCCACACCTTCATAACCTAAAATTTCTCGAATCTCACCGGAACGGGAACCTTGAATTTTTTGTAACTCAACACTATTGTAATTAACTAATCCTCTGGCAATTTCATTACCATCGCGGTCAGATAAAAGCACTGCTTCTTGGGTATCAAATTCACCTTCAACTTCAGCAATTCCAGCAGCCAGTAAAGATTTTCCTCCAGTAGAAATTGCTTGTACTGCACCAGCATCCAAATATAACTTCCCTGATGGAACTAAACCGTAAGCAATCCAGCGTTTTCGAGCCGAAGTTGTTTCTGGATGGGGCTCAAAGTGGGTACCAATACTTTCTCCCTGCAAAATTTTTTCGATATTTCTTGGATATTTACCTTCTGTAATTACCGTACGAACCCCAGCTGCAGTAGCGATACGGGCTGCAGAAATTTTTGTTACCATTCCCCCAGTACCCCACTGAGAGCCTTGAGTACCAGTTTTTACTTGCGATTTAGTCAGTTCTTTAATATCACTCACTAAAGAAATCGGTCGAGCATCCGGTACAAAACGCGGGTCTGCTGAGTAAAGTCGATCTACATCAGTTAGTAAAAATAACCAATCTGCTTCTACTAAACTTGCAACTAAACCGGACAAAGTATCATTATCGCCAAACTTTAATTCATCTATGGCGACCGTGTCATTTTCGTTAACAATTGGAATAACTCCCAATCCCAAAAGTTCCTTGAAGGTATTGTAAACGTTAAGATAGCGACTGCGCTGCACTAAGTCACTACGAGTCAATAAAACTTGAGCGATAGGTTGCTGTAGAGTCGTAAATAGATCGTCATAAACCCGCATTAACTTACCTTGTCCCACCGCTGCGACTGCTTGCTTGAGAGCGATCGCTTTTGGTCTTTCGGTTAAACCCAAGCATCCGCAACCAACCCCTACAGCTCCAGAAGAAACTAAAATTACACGGTTACCTTTCTGTCTTAATTGTGAAAGAGTTTCTACAAGAGTCGCTATTGTAGAGAGCGACAATTTACCCGTTTCAGGTTGAGTAAGGCTAGAAGTTCCAATTTTGACGACTATTGTTTGTGACATCAATCAAAATGCATTACCAAGATTTGCTTGGTTATCCCATGTCCGGTTCAAGATTTATCATATCTTTGATGGTGGGTAATTGTTAATAAGTAAGAAGTAATAAGTAATGAGTAAGAAGTAATAAGAAGTAATGTTAGCGCACAGTGATGAGTAGATTAGAAAAAGCGATCGCCATTTTCATGGTTGTGGTGGAGAGAGTTATCAAAAACAACCAAGTAAAACTGAAATCAAACTTGGTAACTCTAAAGACCAATCACCAATCACTAAATATAGCGCTACGTAGTTAGGTTAGAACATCTATGAATTCTTAAACCTATGTGTAGTAAGCTGTTGACTTTTTACTTTTTACTTCTTACTTTTTACTTGCGCGTAGCGCTATACCAATTACCAAAAACTGTAAAATGCCAGTCCCTCTATAGCGTGAAGGCTGACATTCTACACATATAAAAATTTGCTATTTTTGGGTCTTTATTTGGGCTGACCCGGTATTTATTACTATTATCGTCCCCGATTTTTGTATCAAAGACAGATTTCTTAATTATCTCTTTAGATTTACTTTTTTCAAGTAGTCTCAATTTTTGTGTACATTTGTGTTTTTTGCAGTGATGGTCGCTCCCAAGCTTTCAGAAATCCAGACTTCAAAATTGCGAATCGGATGACTGCGTAGTGCAACACCAGGATTAACAATAGGTTCAACTAAAATGGTGAACATCCCCAAACGGTTACCACCAATCACATCTGTAAATAAGCGATCGCCAACCATTCCTACTTCCTGTGCGGGTAGATTCATTCCCCTGAGTGCTTCCCGAAGTTTGCGACGGGATGGTTTTGCGGCTCCAAGATAGTAAGGTAAATCTAAAGAACGGGCGATACTACCAATTCGACTTTCACTCAGATTGTTACTAACCAACCATAAAGATGTACAAGAACGGATTTCTTCAACCCATGCTTGTAATTCCTCAGAAGCAGAAGCTGCTTTTACCGGTACTAGGGTTTCATCAACGTCTAATATCAGACCCTTAAGTCCATATTTCCGGATTGTGTCTGGTGTCAATTCTAAAACCGAATTTTGTAAAATTAAGTCGGGCTGTAAAAGATTACTCCAAGTCATTATCAAAACTCAAAATCGAAACTAGAAAATAAATCTTAATCGGACTCTTTTATTTTCAGGGATATCCGGTAATTAATAATTGGTAATTGCTAAATTAGTGTCTGTTTCATTACCCGGAGTCAAAAATAATAACAAGTCTATGAATATTACGCGTTTATTACGCTTATAGGCTGAAATGATACCACTTTATAAATAGGGAAGATGATAAAGAAACTTACCTTTTTTGTCTTTGTTTGCGGATTTGCTTCACAGCAGCTTGATGTTCTGGTAAGGTGCGACTGAATATGTGGGTACCGTCATAGCGAGCGACGAAATAAAGATAATCAGTTTTCTGCGGATCCAATGTTGCTTTCAAACTTGCTAACCCAGGTGAGGCGATGGGTGTAGGAGGAAAGCCAGGATTAATATAAGTATTATAGGGAGATGCTGTTCTAACTTGTCGAAAGGTAAGGGGTCGATCTGCTGTTTGGCGAATACCTAAGGCATATTCTACCGTTGGATCGCTTTGTAACGGCATACCGATCCGCAATCGGGAAGTAAATACACCAGCAATTAACCGTCTTTCTTTTGCAACTACTGCTTCTTTTTCAACGATACTGGCGAGAGTAACCCAATTTTTTAAGCTCAGAGAAGTATTATTACTTGCTTTTTGATATACGGGTAATGCAACTTGCTCAAATCGTTGCAACATTTTTGTAACCACAGCTTCGGGAGTAATACTATTGGGATCGAAGTTATAGGAGTCGGGATATAAAAAACCTTCTAAGAAAGGAATATCTGCAGGTAACCAAGGATACTTCTTGCGATCAACTTTTGCTGCAGCTTGGAAAAAATCTTGAGCGGGGAAAAAACCTTGTTTTTCAAAAAAAACCGCCATTTGTTGCAAAGACCAGCCTTCCGGTACAGTAAAGGAATATTGAACTACATCACCTTGCCAAATTTTTGCGGCGATATCTGGTAAAGATAATGAAGGAGATATTTTGTAAGTTCCTGCTTTAAAACCACCTTGGGGATCTTGAAAATTTAAATATTTCGCCCATAAATCCCATGCTAACTGAGAACGAATTAATCCTACTTCTGTAAGTTTATTACCTATTTCCTGGATCGCAGTTCCAGGAAGAATTTTTATTTGTAATGGTTCTGTATTAGTCCCTATGGAGTGAATGGGAGAACTAACTTTTGTCCACCAAATAAAACTCTGCAAAATAAAAATTACTAAAGTTAACGGTAATCCAAACAGTAATAATCGCGACCAATTTTTTTTCTCTACAACCATAAATTCACTAAAAAAATCAATCACTTAGAAAAAATTAACCATTAAAAAAATTAAAAACCGAAAACTAAAATTTTCATTCTAATTTTCAATTTTTAATCATTGAATTCACTCATTTAATTTTTATTATTCAACTTCGTCAAACAGATGTTCTTCCAAATAAGGTTGAACTTGGCGAAATTCTTCCGGAGAGAGTAATTCTGGTTTACCGTTTTTCGATACTCGTGCGAAGAACAACAGCGGATCTACTGGCGTATAAATTCTATACTCTTGCTCTTTATGATAGAAGCCAGCTAGAAGCTGTAATTGCTCTGGCTCTAAATCCGCTTCTTCATCTTCAATTTCTAAAATGGTGATTTCTGATTCTTCAAATGGAGGTAATTCACCAGCAACTGTCAGGGCATAGGCAGTATATTTTAACACTAGGTCGTACTCCGACAGTACAGCTTGAGCAGTGTTAAATATTTCCTCAAGAATTGCATCATCTTCGATGAATACGGGTTCTTCTTCTTCCTCTTCACCTTGCCAAGCAAAAATTTCTACGGGAGAATCGACGGGGAGAAGTAAAACATACTCTTGACCATCAACACTTAGAGAATTTTCGACATAACATTCAAGTGACCGATTATTGTCATCTGTCAAAGTAACTGTTGTCAGATTATTATTCTCATTTTCTTCTGGAAATGGAGAGGGAAACATAGCCGTGTTGTGAGATTATAAAACAACCAGCTGTCTCTGAGAATCGTTGAACTATTCAATAAGCGATGATGCTAACTAAATAATTTTCGATACAGATTCAATGCTAGTCAACAAAATTCAGAATATCATTTCCAAGCAATGATAACTTAGCTGATATGCTACTAACTTAAATAGCTTATTATCAAGTTCTTACTCTAGCATCTAACCATCGTTGTAAGATTAAAGATGCAGCTTTACGGTCAATTAAACCTTTATTGCGGGACGGAGAACGCTTTTCCGCAATTATTAATTGTTCTGCTTGATAAGAAGTTAATCGTTCGTCAACATATTCAATCGGTAATTCTAGTGCTTTTCCTACTCTATAAGCAAATTTTTTGACTTGACGAGCTTGAAATCCTAAGGAACCATCCATGGAATATGGTAACCCAACGACTAATACATTAATTTGTCTTTGTCGGACTAATTGACGGATTTGTTCTACGTCTCGTTCAAAAGATGTTCTTTCAATTGTTGTGAGTCCAGTCGCGATTAAACCAGTGCGATCGCATCCTGCGACACCAATTCTTTTCCGACCAACGTCTAAAGCAAGAGCCAAAACTAATGAGCTTGACTCTTGCTTATGGGAAATAGTTACTTGTTCTGAATTATTCTTTTCTTCAGATATTTCTGCTTCAGAAACTTCTTCTTCAGAAATATCTCCTCGATTCGATTGATTTTCTGGTTGGTTGTGGGGATCAATTTCCACCAGATTTCTCCTGGGATTTGTCTATTGGTTCTTTTTTATTATTAGATATTTCTAAATTACGTTTATGTTGAGGTAAAGATATACTTTCTGAGGAAGAATTTTTAGGTGTCCGGTTCCCTTGGGTAGAAATCTGCTGATGAGCTTTCCAAGACATCCCACCTGGTATCGGTTTACGTGCTGGTTGTAAACCCTGCAAAACTTCCGGTAATTGAATACCTTCTAGAGATACAAATTTGGATTCCCTTACTTTATGCCATACAGAACGAGACATAATTAAGGTATGCTCAATTCGGTTTGCTCCAATATGCTCTAGATATTCTTCCCCCTCCGACAAATAATCTGCAGTTGATAGTTGCAAAGGCTGTTGGGGGAAATCTTGGGTAATTCGAGCTAACTGAGACAATAACTCTGGATACAGCCAAGTATAAGCCGGATGAACGATTAAATGTGCGACATTACTCTCTTGACCTTTACGATCTATTTTCAGTTGAAAATAACCAATTGCAGCTTTTCGTTGTGGCTCAAAAACATAACCACTAACCACTTCACTACGGTTGATCCACTGCGCAATCGCATTTGTTAAAGCGCTGAATAAACTAGTCTTAAAATCACAAGTCTGACGGTCAAATACCTGTCTGACCAAAGGAGGCATTGACTGGGTATCCAATTGATATAACAATTGAGCATCAGCGTTACTTACAGGTAACAAGTTGGGTAAATCTGGTTCGTTCTTCGCGAGTTCAGCCAGAGCATCTGGAGAAATTTCCCAATAGGTTAATTCTGCAAGACGTTGAAAACCATTCTGTCGATATAAAGCTAATGCTTGTTTGTCATTAATATTTACTTCTAAAATCCAAGTTCTTGCTTCCAAGATTGATTCAAAGCAGTGACGTAATAACTGCGAACCAACTGCTTGTTTCTCAAATGCACGATTCAACATTACTCTATCCACACGCCAGGTGCTGCGAGTTTTGTTGAACGGTGAAACTTGAACCATTCCCAGTAAGGTTCGTCCCTGCTCTGCAACATAAGCGCAAAAACGATATTGTAAGGGATTAGGGAACCAACTCAGAAATTTGAGAAAACCAAACCAGCGACGCAACCAATGCATCTGCTGCATAGCGATCTCAGCTTCTTTTTCCGAAGAAGCTGCAAACGACTCTTGTGTTAAGCGTTCAATACCATCCAAGTCCCGGTATTGCAGAGGACGGATGACAACGCTGAGGTTCCGAGGTAGAAATGAAGTCATTTTCATTCGAGCCGCTATTCAGCATTAAATTTACTACCGTTGTTGGGAATATATTCCCTTTATAATTTTAAAGGCTTTGAGTTCGTTACCACTGACCCAAAAGAGTGATTTTAGTGACACAATCTCACACCAACACGTTACATTATAGTGTGGATATTTCAATAGTTCTGCTTCAGAGTAAGTAATCATACGATCAAGCATAGAAAAGATTTTCCTGCTTTATCGCCTATTTTATTCGATTTTTAGATATTGATATAAGATTCTAAAGCTTGATTTCTTAACTTTTCGAGTTCAAATTTTCGAGTTCAAATTTTCAAGTTCAAATTTTCAAGTTCAATTTTTTTTGAATTCAAGTTTCAGTGCATTCAAATTTTCAAACTTATTTTCTCGAACTCAATTTTACTTTTGCTATGGCTATTGTTATAAACATTTGACTTTTTCTTATAGGTTAGCACAAACTGTAACTAATACTTTGTTGGGATAAAAATGTTTAAATCAGGAGATAGTGTTTTTATTCGGTAATCAACAAAAAAAGTGCTACCGCCTCGCCAGTATAATTTTTCAGGTTCAAATTGTCAATCTTAAATAGTTACATCTTAAACGCTAAAATTTAAAAGCAGATTTGTTAATTATCTCCAGCAAAGACAAAATAACAAAATCTGCTCTAAAATCTAAAAAATTTAAAATATTTGAATGGATATATTAATATATTTATACTTCGATTATATTACTTGTCGAGAGATTAACTTTTCAAAATTAGCTTGTGTTTGATGAAGTAATTCTTCCCGACTGTCTTGGTTTTTAGGATTCAGGCTTGGAACCAGGTTACGAGCTTGGAGAGTCATATGAAGCTGCAAATGGGCAACATATTCGCTGATATCTTCACGTTCTGCGTCTTGGCTCACGATAGAATTTGATTCCATTGCCATTAGTTCTCCTTTAGTAGACTTTATAAAAAGTTATCATGTGCTGGCAGCTTGACCAACTTATTTGCAAAGAACTGTAATGCTTGTGGTGAGATTTGTAAAGAAGGATTAAGGAGAGTCGGGAGTCGGGAGTCGGGATTCAGGAGTCAGGAGTCAGAAGTCAGAAGTCAGGAGTCAGGAGTCAGGAGTCAGGAGTCAGGAGTCAGGAGTCAGGAGTCAGGAGTC
>NZ_JASJDK010000073.1 GCF_030065675.1 Mastigocoleus sp. MO_188.B34
TTCTTTGAGGATATTTTTGAATATAATCGAAGACAATCGACATTTTAATCAAAATGGTAGAGTACTAATTTTCCTTTCTACCATTTTTTTATACCTGTATTAATATTTTGGACGGGTCTATTAGTACAGATAATGGTCGTCCAGTAAAAATACCAGATAAATTACTACAAAAATACTCACAAACTACAAAAATACTCACAAAATGCAACGCCCTGTATGGGGAAAAACAAAACTTAGCGATCAAGACTTTCAAGAATTTAAGCGCAGGGTACGAATCTTAGCAAAAATGCGGAAGCGTGAGTTAAGTCGAACAGGTAAAGCAAATTAACTGGATCTATGACAAATAAATCATTAGCAATAGCTTGTGCATCGGGTAGTTTCAAAGGTGCTTTCGCTCACGGTATATTGAGCGCTTTGGAAGCTAATGGGATCTTTGCAAATGCTTATGCTGCAGCATCTTCATCTGTAATACCTTCCGCTTGGGCTGTTTTAAAGAAAGCTAGCGAACTAGGGGTCGATTATTGGCTTGCAGGTTTACAAGCTCTAGGACAACCAGATATGGGAATTAGTCAAGTAGTAAAAGGGGGAATAACTAATTTTAGTCCCCCGAAAGAAGAGTTATTTGCGCCAGAAAGACCAGCCTATTTTATTGCGACAAGTGCAGTAATCACCCCAGAAGCTGCGAAAGAAACTCAAGGCGAAAAATTTAGACGTTTGGGAAGACGTTTATTATTATCAGCAGCAAAAAAAGATCGTAGTTGGGTAGATGAAAACTTGCAAATGAAGATGTTTAGTAACAAGTCAGAAAATATTCTATTGCAATTGGAGAATCTTGGGAGAGAGACGATACATAATTGTGAGCGAGATGTACGATACACCTCCAAATTAGATACAAATAATTTTGAAGAAGTCGCATATGCAACCTCGCGAATGCTTCATGATTGGGATATCCCGGCTTGGATTGATGGAAAACCCTATGTAGATGCTTCCTATACCTGTTTGTGTCCCGCGATTGAAATGGTTGAAGCTGGTTATCAAAAAGTCATCGCGATTGCTAACGAATCGGGTACTCTATATCGAGACATGTTTCAGCTAGAGGAAATTCCTGGAAATTATCGAGGAGTTGACATCCACATTATCAAACCAGATGTAGACCCCAAAGAATTTGGAGTTGATTTTACAAATGCAACCCCTGAAGGTTTATCTGCGTTGTACAAACATGGACAAGAAATTTGCGAGCGGATACTAGCAGAAGATATCAATCTTACAGCGATTTGAGCGCGTAAACTTGATAAATAAGTAAGGATAAAAAGTATACTCATTAACTTATTACTCCTTACTTCTTACTCCTTACTTCTTACTCCTTACTTCTTACTCCTTACTTTTTACTTTTTACTTTCTCTACTCATCCTCAGGTTCGACAAATTTCCATTTGATTTTATTTCTGCTGCACTTAAACCAAAAATCATTGACTTCATTCCAAAGAACCCCCCGGTTTTGCATATCGATGGGGAAAATTGTCGGAAGACTGGATATCGAACCAAGCTCTTCTCCATTAGCAGAGATTAGATAACCAGTTTTTTCCTTTTCGTCAATACCGATTATGTAAGTAGGGGCTGGATATGAAGCTATACCCCGCACAGATTCTTGGGAAAATTTAACCTTCAAGCGATTCTGTTTTTTTGTACAACCTTGTGTTGTAGATTTAACTTGCACAAAAAAGTAAGGTGCTGATTGTCCTGCCCCTAACAACTCCACAATATAATCAACATAGGGCAATTTATCATCCAAGTATCTTGGTTTAAAAATGGCACCTTTATCAGAGTGAGATTCCGTCATTAAAGCGACGAATATTTCTTCACCTTTTTCTCCCAATCTATCTTTCATCTAAAATATTCCCAAGCAAATCCTAAATTTTACTTAACTGTTTGACATATCTTCCCATAAGTATAGGGTAAGCATCATGTATTACCCAAAATACTAATATATTTTCGGATAAGATTTGGTACATATCATTAAAGCTTCTGCAAACAGGTACCCAACTTATAATCCAAACCAATAACAGGTGTGTTAATTAATAGTTTTTTTTAGAGAGGTAGTATTGCAAGCACCGAAACAAAATAAAAGAGTTGCTGTTAGCACAAGCTTATCCGGAAGAAATTATATCTTGTCTGGGGACACTGATAAATAATACTTTTGTATCGCCCACGCTAACAGCAACCTCAAAATAGTTTATCTTTATTTAAAAATAAAAACCGTGGAAGATTAGGCTCCTCCTCTCAATTTATCCAGCACACCTCTATCCTCTAAAGTTGAGGTATCGCCTGACACCTCTTGACCTGCTGCTAGATTGCGTAATAACCGTCTCATGATTTTACCGGAACGAGTTTTTGGCAAAGCATCAGTAAAACGAATTTCTCCCGGACGAGCGATCGCACCTATTTCTTCTGTAACATGTTTTCTAAGTTCTTTAGTTAATTCATTATCACCTTCGTATCCACCCTCCAAGGTTACAAATGCAACTATTTCTTCACCTTTGATTTCATCAGGTTTACCAACAACAGCCGCCTCTGCTACAGATGGATGTGAAACCAGAGCTGATTCTACTTCCATGGTTCCTAGACGGTGACCTGATACATTCATTACATCATCTACACGACCCATTACCCAGAAGTAGTCGTCTTCATCTTTACGGGCTCCATCACCTGCAAAATAGAGGTATTTTCCATCCTTAGGAGTAATATATTCCCAATAAGTCCGGCGAAAGCGCTCTGGGTTATTATACACAGTTCGCATCATACCGGGCCAAGGATGACGTACTACCAAGTAACCACCTTCATTATTTGGTACAGAGTTTCCTTCTAGATCTACGACATCTGCAACAATTCCAGGGAAGGGACGAGTAGCCGAACCAGGCTTAGTAGAAATTGCCCCGGGTAGAGGTGTAATCATTACTCCACCAGTTTCAGTTTGCCACCAAGTATCTACTATTGGGCAACGTTCCCCACCAATTACTTTGTGATACCACATCCAAGCTTCCGGATTAATTGGCTCGCCTACGGTTCCCAATAAACGCAAAGAAGAAAGATTACGAGACTTGGGATGACTGTCACCCATTTTGATGAAAGCACGAATGGCTGTTGGTGCAGTATAAAAAATCGTTACACCATATTTTTCTACTACATCCCAAAAGCAACCCGGATTGGATTTACGGGGCGCACCTTCATACATTAATGTTGTCGCACCGTTGGAAAGAGGACCATAAACGATATAACTATGACCAGTAATCCAACCAACGTCAGCAGTACACCAATATACATCCGTTTCCTGCAAATCGAAAATCCATTTGGTGGTCATATGGGTGTAGAGATTATAACCAGCCGTGGTGTGAACAACGCCCTTTGGTTTACCAGTGCTACCGCTAGTGTAAAGAATGAATAACATATCTTCACTATCCATCGGTTCGGCTGGACAATGAGCCGAGGCATTAGGTTCTAAATCGTGCCACCAATGGTCGCGTCCAGTTTTCATGCTTACTTGTTGACGCGATCGCTGTACCACCAAAACATTTTCCACGCTCGGGGCTGCATTATTTTCCAAAGCCTTATCAACTTGAGGCTTAAGGGGAAATATTGCATCTTTGCGGAAACCACCATCAGCGGTAATTACCACTTTTGCTTGGGCGTCGTTGAGTCTGTCCCGCAAAGCTTCTGCACTAAAACCACCAAATACCACACTATGTGGCGCGCCGATTCTGGCACAGGCTAACATTGCAATGGCTGCTTCAGGAATCATCGGCATATATATGCCGACTGTGTCACCTTTGCTAACACCCAACTGCTTGAGGACATTAGCAAATTTACACACTTCCCGATGTAATTGGGCATAGGTTAAAGTCCGAGAGTCCCCTGGTTCACCTTCCCAAATCAAAGCTGCTTTATTTTTGCGCCAAGTTGTCAGATGTCTGTCAAGGCAGTTGTAAGAAATATTAATCTTGCCATTAACAAACCATTTGGCAAAAGGTGGTTGCCAATCTAACACCGTATCCCACTTTTGAAACCAGTCTAGCTCCTGTTCTGCAAGTTCAGCCCAAAAGGTTTGGGGGTCAGATTTTGCTTTTTCATAGAGTTGCTGGTAGTCTTCGAGGCTTTTAATATGGGCATTTTGAGAAAACTCAGAACTGGGAGGAAAAATGCGCTTTTCGTGAAGAATTGATTCTATGTTTGCTTCAGACATAATAATAATAGTTAGTCCCTATTGTTACTGAACACTATTTTTAACGGATATTGGTCAGAATCAGAAAATATTTAGATTCTTGTTAAGCATAGAAATTTTTAACCATTTATCTTTGGCGCATGATAGCAATCAGTTTACAAAATACAAAGTGAAGCAACACACAAAGATACAAAGCGATAATTAAGTTAGTAATGACACTGTTCAAGGTAGAAGTTTATGTTGATTGCTCAAACTATCAGTTCTCGGCGCGATCGCAATCATTGGACTGTGGTGGATTACGTTGCGAAAAAAAACATGCATTCTTGTGGATGTAATACACCTTTGTATATTGAGAATGTGGTAGGTAGACCGTCACACCCTTGCAAGTCTTAGAAGCTTAAAATCCTTGGGTGGTGTGTTATGGCACTTTTAAAGAGGTAACAAAAAAGATTTATACTCATGCGCCTAACACACCCTACCCTAAATCTAAATCTTTTTTTGACTTTTGACTTGATATCACCTTCTTTCCCAAATTTTAATCGTTGCATCATCGCTACCACTTACGATTGTTCGTCCACCCCGACCCCACGCAACCGATCGCACATAATTATCATGACCTACTAAACAAGCAATTTCTTTACCCGAACTTGCTAACCAAATTTTAATAGTATGGTCCCAACTACCACTCGCAAGTAATTGTCCGTCTGGGCTCCATGCTAATGACCAAACTGAATCAAAGTGACCTTCAAGTGTGTAAATTTCTTTGCCTGTACTAATATCCCAAATTTTAATGGTATTGTCGCTACTACCGCTTGCAAGTAGTTGTCCGTTGGGGCTAAAAGCTACGGTATTGACAAATAAAGAATGACCTTCAAGTGTAGAAACTTCTCTACCGGTATTTATTTCCCATAATTTAATTGTAAAATCAGCACTACCACTAGCAAGCAAAAGCCCGAATCCATTGGAGAAGTTGACCGGAAATGGGCTCCATGAAACTGACCAAACTGATTCACAGTGACCTGCGAATGTAGTAACTTCTCTACCGGTATTTATTTCCCATAATTTAATTGTAAAGTCTGCACTACCACTTGCTAATAATTTGCCATTGGGACTAAAGGTAACTGAATTAACACTATTTGTATGACCCTTTAGAGTACGAATTTCTTTACCAGAATTTACTTGCCATAATTTAATGGTTTCATCCCAACTCGCACTAGCAAGCACTTCACCATTGTAGTTAAATGCTACCTGATGGATTAAACTGGAATGACCAAAAAACCACTTACCAAAACTTCGTAATAATTGACCGCTTCCTAAATCCCATAGCTTGATTGTTTTATCGCTACTACCACTTGCTATAGCATCTAAAAATCCTTTTGATGATTGCAGACTTACTGGAGTAATAGCAACACTATGAACTTGACCTCCATGACCCCCAAGAGTATGTGTGCATTGCCATATATTAAACTCTACATTTGCAGAACTAACTGCACGCCTAAAGGATAATGGAGGTGATTGATGAGAAGGCGACCGTTCGTCAGCATTGATGGGAACTTGAGAAGATTCATCGGGAGTAATAATTCTTGTGGGAGTAACTGCTGGTAGCCCCTCATCACCATCAGTACCTAATAGATTCAACCATTCTTGTACGGAACCGGGGCGATAATTAGCTTTCAAAGCCATGCCACGCATAACTGCTTGATTTACTTTGTCGCTAATATTGGGGTTTAGGCTTTGTGGTGGTTGTAATGGAATATGACGGCGATCGTCCGCACTAGTAGGCATAACTCCGGTTAGTAAATTATACAGAGTAGCAGCCAAGGCATAAACATCAATATATTCTCCCCTTGCTGCTTCTAGCTGATATTGTTCGGGTGGGGCAAAGCCAGGAGTACGATAAACTGTATGTCTTTGAACTACATTTGGAATAAAATCTCTAGCGATTCCAAAATCAATTAATACGGCTTCGGGTTTACCTCGACGCAACATTATGTTGCGGGGTTTAATGTCGCGATGTAATAAACCTTTACGATGAACAACTGTTAGTGCATCACCAATTTGGCGGATATATAATAATGCTTCAGACTCTGGGAGTGCTCCAGTTTTTTGTACGTAACGTCCTAAATCTTCGCCCTCAATATATTCCATTACCATGCAAGGCAAATCTCCATCATCAAAAATGTTTTCGATTTGCACTACGTGGGGGTGGCGACATACAGCAAGCCGCACTGCCTCATCACGAAAATCTTGGCGTAATTTTTTTTGCTGGGTTTTCCATTGAGGATCGCTGAGAACTTCTTGTCTGAGGGTTTTTATTACCCTTGGTTGATTTTCTTCATTAACAGCAAGATAGGTAATCCCAATCCCCCCTTCGCCTAGCTTTCTGACGATAGTGTAACGTTCCCCAAATAATTTTTTTCCTGCACTCCAGACCATTAGTATAAATTTTGATTTGCTGGTATTTATTTTTTCATATAATTTCAAGCTTTATAGGTAGAATATAACTTATAACTACAGCTATATTTTAATTATTATCTGCTTTGTTTAAGGGAAGTTATTGATTTTTTCTTAAACCTAGATGACAAAGTGCTTGAAAAATAACCTGAGCGCCCCACAAGGGGGATTTAAAATTCAAAGTAGCTTTGTTAACAAAATAAAAAGGTATTAAATTCCCTCGCAACGAATGAAAACAGGACATTTTCGGCTTCAGCTAAAACCTTTGCTATACAAGGGTTATGAAGTTATTAAATGTGCAACCTGAAAGCAAAACTATATTCTCAGGGGTGAAGAATTATCGACATTCTGTGGACACCATAACATTTTCACCAATAGGAATGTTTACTCATGTATCTCTACAAATCCATATCTGACTTCAAGTGCCAATATGAAATAATCAGATTTTGGTAAATTCCAGAGTAGAAACTTTTAAGTTCCAAGTAATAGCCTTACTTTTGTTCTTTTATTTAAAATTTTAATGAAAAATATTAGTGTTTCAAGCAAAACATGATAAGTTTCTCCTGTTCATATTTTTTTATTTCTATATACAACAAAATAATAGGCAAATAAATTATCAATTTAGATGGTTTGTAAAGACAATATTTATTTTTCAATTCAGTATTTTTCAGTTTAATTGGTTATACTTCTTTAAAAATCAGCTATAACTATCTCTAATTTATGTTCTAAAGATGATATTTTTTGTTTGAGATTTTGGTTTTGAGTTTACTTTAGTAATAAAATTAATAACAGAACCTAAATCGGGCTCCATAATATAAAACTTTGTGTAAAATTTAGATATAACTTTTGGAATTAAATAGTATTATTTCTACTAGATACTATATTGCCTATAATTATTGACTGTTACCAACAACTATTCAGCAATAATTGAAATTAATCTATGATATCTTACAAAGAATGATTGAAGATAATGTTTAAAAACCTCAAATTAAAACAAAAATTCACGATAATTTTACTCGTTATTCTCATTTTCGGGTTGAGTTTTTGTGGTTTGTCTTTGTCACTAATTCTCAGACAAAATGCTGAGAGAGAAATTGCTTCTACTGGTCTTTTATTGATGGAGACAATGACATCAGTACGTCAATACACTAATGAACAAATCAAACCTGAATTAAATGAAAAGTTAGAAACAGAATTTCTACCTCAAGTTATTCCTGCTTACTCTGCGACTGAAGTATTCAATAATTTACGCAGTAAAGAGAAATATGGGCAATATTTTTACAAGGAAGCAACCTTAAATCCTACTAATCCTCGGGATAAAGCAGATGATTTCGAAACAGAAATTGTTGAAAAATTTAGGAAGAACAGAAAATTAAAAGAGTGGCAAGGATTTCGTTCCGAACCAGCAGTTGACATGTTCTATATTGCCCGTCCTTTGGAAATAACAGAACCAAGTTGCTTAGAGTGTCATGATACTCCTGAAAGGGCACCAAAAACTCAAATTAAAAACTATGGTCCTGTAGGTGGTTTCGGTTGGAAATTAGATGAAATTGTAGGAGCCCAAATTATTTCTGTCCCCGCAAGTGCAGTCATTCAGAAAGCAAATCAATATTCGTTTCTAATTGTAGGAATTGTTTCTATTGTTTTCGTTGCCATTATTCTTTTAGTAAATCTGTTACTAAATAGACAAATAGTCCGACCTTTAAAAAGAATTACTAGAGTTGCGGAAGAAGTTAGTACCGGACACATGGACGTTGATTTTGAACAGTTATCAAATGACGAGATTGGTAACTTGGCTAAAGCTTTCAAACGTATGAAATTAAGTCTAGAAATGGCAATGAGAAGACTCAAGCGCCCACCAGGAAATACCAATACCGGTAATTCCGGTAACTATGGTAATTCCGGTAACTATGGTAATTCTGGTAATTCTGGCTACTAGTTATACGCTAATTAATTGACGCAAAAAATTTAGCCTCACGGAAAAATTAGCGAAATAATTAGTTCAGTAAACTACGTATAAATTCAATTGCTGCTTGCGAATCGGGAATCTCATTCGCGAGTAGCTCTACAAATTGCTGAGGTGAAAAATGTGGATTATCGGCTAAAGTATCTTCGATAATCAAATTTGCCATTGGCCCAATATGATAGGCTAATTTTTCTTGACAACATTGAATAAAGTTTGCATCTAGATAAGAAATTTTCCCGGTACCCTGTTCGGAGCGAAATTCTCGATTTGTTGGATTTTGTGAATGAAATCCTTGATTTCTTTGATTCTGTGGGTAAAATTCTCGATTGGTTTGATATTGTGAATTTAACTCCTGATTTGTCGGAGTTGGTGAGTAAAATCTCCTATTTGTTGAAGAAATATTCCTTGATTGATTTTCTGGTAAATATGACTTTTCTGGCACTCCTGCAAATGAGTTGTCAGGATTATAAATAAATGCTGTAGGGGGCGTACCGGATATAGGGTTTTGTAAGAATGTAGAGGAATTATTCAGATTGTTTACACCTCGATTTTCTGCACCCAAATTTTCCAGACTAGCGAGAGTTTCTATTGCTGTTTGATAACGTATTTTAGGAGTATCAGCCAACATTCTGTCGAGTACTCTAGCAAAAGCATCACTCACATTAGTATATTGACGCCACTGCCACTCTAATGAATATTGGTTCATCAATGATGATGGCTCTTTAGCTGTCATCAAAACGATTGCAGTCACACCTAAAGCATAAAGATCGCTGCTAGGGGAACAAATTCCCAAACTAATTTGTTCTCGGGGGGCATATCCAACTTTTCCAACCAAAGAAACTTTTCCTACAAAGGTATTTCTTTCAGTCTGAAGTGTTTGACCAATACCAGCAATTTGTTTCCCGACACCAAAATCAATCAGTACGGGTATATTTTTCCCATCAGGTAACATGATATTGTCGGGAGAGATATCGCGATGGATAATATTATGCTGATGGACGTATTCCAAAACAGGTAGTAAATTTTTTAGCCACTCAATAACCTCATTTTCAGTAAAAGTTAAACCTTGTCTTTGACGTTCTGCTAACAAGGTAGAGTAGGTTTTCCCATTTACAAATTCTTGAACTAGGAATAGTCTATTATCCCCCTCAAAACATGCCAGAAAACGAGGAATTTGAGGATGTTCCAATTGGTGAAGAATTTTTGCTTCCCTTCTAAATAAATCTCGGCATTTTTCTAAACCTCCTAAGCCAGTTCCCACTGGAGCGAATTCTTTGAGAACGCATGGCTCATTGAAACGCCGACTATCAAAAGCTAGGTAAGTTCGCCCTAGACCCCCTTGACCTAACAGTCGCTCAATGATGTAGCGATTATCAACCAAAGTACCTGAGGTAATTTCTGGTTTTGTTATAGGGGAATAAGACATCTTATTAAGCTCCCGATTATATCAAGTTTTATATATATATAGTTGTGGACGCTGCAAGGTATGCATAAAATTATGCAAAAAATAGATAATTATTTTTTTCGTTGTTATTATTTGGTATTGTACGCTCAAAATTAAGCGATTAATTTGAAACTCTTAAGAAGAGTAGCAAATACTTATAAGTGAGTTTAAATTGGGTCTCCTGCAGCGAGTGTTAGCCAGGGATGTTCAAAAAGCTGTGCTTAATAAAGCACTGTTTACGAATACTGTACCTATAAGTGATTTTCCACAAAAAAATGACAACGAACCATTAAGTTTTATATATTAATTTTCATAAATACGTAGATTAAAAATTAAATTTAGCAAGAATATTATTTGAATGTTATGAATACATGACTTGTAGTGGATTTCTACTCGGTGAATGACAGGTAATATGTTGTGGGGAAAGCGTCTTTGGGCATCTAAATGTACCTCATTGAATTGTAAACGGTATTCTATCTTTTCGTTGTATAAAATATTTTATTAATAATTTCTGTTGAGAAACGCCTTCGTGCAGACTGATCGCGTACATATTCAAAAGGCGTTTCTACAATTGTGTTCTGCTAACTCCTACTGTGTTTACGTCCCACTTTGATAAATTATTAATTAGCGGCAGTAGGTTCTGCTGGGTAAAGTAAAACTGCAGGTGTTTCTTCAACCCGCTGTTCGAGTGGTCTCACTTTTTCAACTAATTTAATAAATTGTTTGTAGTTAGGAATTTTGGCGCTGGGCACATAACCTGCATCAGCAGTAATATGTGCTGGAGCTTCCTCCATTGCTCTGCGAATTTGCTGCTCGCGATTTCTTTCAACTGTTGGTGCTAGCAGTACGACTCCTGATGGAATATAGCGACCCTCATGTATGATTCTAAAATTTGTTTTTGGTTGTACTTGTCGATAACGTTCAAAATTCTTTTTGGATATTGCCCCAGCATCAACTGTTCCTTGGCTAATTAATTCCATCAATTTTTTGGGGGTAGAAGCAAAGTTAATTTCTTTGAGGGTAAGACCAAACATGTCATATAAAGGAACATAATAACCGGCAGCAGAACCTCTTTGTCCTAAAGCAATGCTCTTATTAGCTAAATCAGAAATCTTTTGAATTGGACTATCATCGCGGACAATAATTAGAGGAGTTTGAACACTGCTAATTTCCGCCATTGAAAATATAGGTTCGTAACGCTTTTTACCAATTGCGATCGCTGCTAAACCGGGAGGTGCAAACACCATGTCCCAGTTTCGCGAGCGAATTTGTCTGATAGCTCGTAATTCGTTGTAAGTTGGCTCAATATCAACTATGGATCGTGTTTTGGTAGATAGATAGGTTTTAAAACGGTCGTATTGTTGTTGGGAAAGCTTGGTTTCACCATAATTAACTACACCTACCGTCAATTTCTTCGGGACTTTTGGTTTTTCAGCACCACCAAAGCATCCCGAAATCGATATACCAATAAATATTAATAACTGCAATAGCAGTAAAGGACGGGAAAACATAATAGATTTATGTAAAAGGAATGAAACTGAATTTATTTTGGAGTAGGTTTTAGAATAATTATCTCTGTTACTTGAAGCGGGTGGTGTAAATACCAAAAAAACTTTATTTTTGCTGGAAAAATGTTATTAGCAGATGAAACTTATAAATAGATATTGACAGAAATACTCAGTCCCCGATCATTATAAAAGCAATTAATAAAAAACAGTCATGACTGCTAGATTCGATGAAACTCTTTTTAGACCACAACCTTTTTTAGAATTGGAAAATCAAGGTCAAAGACTACGATTGGATTTAGAAAAATTAGAACATCGCTTGGGACGGGGTCGTGAATGGGCTGACTTAGATGTTCCAATTGGTTGGGAAGTTGTTTCCCGAAAACAAGCAACTTTACGTAAAGAAGGGGAAGATTACAGAATTTTTGATGGTGACGGTTCTACTCCTAGCCGAAATGGTATCTTTCTAGATCGGGCTAGAATCAATCAGACAGAAGGCTGTATTCTCAGGGATGGGATGCAACTGGAAATTGGCTTATCTCCTCATAACCGTATTACCTTAACTTATTATCACCCCGGCGACCAACCAGTTTCACTTCCTAGTAATCGGCGATTGGGCTTAAGAAATCTTAAGCAATGGCCAGTACAAATAGGTCGAGCCCTGAGGACGGATGATTACTCTTCGATGGAGTTGGACGCACCGACTGTTTCTCGCTTACATGCCACAATTTATCCAGATGCGAAAGGTGGACATGTTTTACAAGATTTAAGCACCAACGGTACTTTCGTTGATGGTCAAAGGATATCCAAACGTTTCCAATTAAGAAATGGAAATCGGATTAACATTGGTCCTTTTACTTTGGCTTATTCTCCAGATTCATTAGAATTACTGGATAGTGGTAGTCAAATTCGTCTTGATGTTGATCGCCTCACACGCAAAGTGAAAATCAAAGGTGGGGCTGAAAAGGCTATTCTCAATGATATTTCGTTAGTTATTGAACCTGGGCAGTTAGTGGCTTTAGTGGGGGGTAGTGGTGCGGGTAAATCCACTTTAATGAAATCATTGTTGGGAATAGAACGGGTATCATCGGGTACAGTGTATCTGAATGGAGATAATTTACGTCAAAATTGGGCATTGTATCGCTCGCAAATTGGTTATGTACCCCAGGATGATATCGTCCATCCCGATTTAAGAGTTGAAGAAGTAATTGCTTATGCGTGTAAGTTAAGATTACCTCCCGATACTGATGTTAGACAAATTGTAGAAACAACTTTAGAACAAATAAAACTGACCCATGTCAGAACTAACTTTATTCGTAATTTAAGTGGCGGACAGCGTAAGCGAGTTAGTATTGGCGTTGAACTTTTAGCCGATCCTAAATTATTCTTTTTGGACGAACCAACTTCCGGTCTCGACCCTGGTTTAGACAAAGAAATGATGCGGTTACTACGAGAACTTGCGGATCAGGGTAGAACAGTGGTGCTAGTTACCCATGCTACTGCAAATATTGAAGTTTGCGATCGCATTACATTTATGGGGCGTGGTGGGAAACTATGTTATTTTGGACCACCAAAGGAAGCTTTAAGCTTTTTTGACATGCCTTCAGAAGATTTAAAATATTTCTCAGATATTTATATCAAACTAGACCAAGGTGGTGCTCCAGCACATGTAGTCCAGACAGTTAATAATTGGTCCCAGAGATACCATCAATCTCCCCAATATCAAAAGTATGTTACTAGGCAGCTAAAACCAGGTGAAGAAAGTAAATTTAAAACAGACGATCGAATTCATACGGGAATATCTCCACTTAAGCAGTTGTGGTTGCTTTCTAAGCGTTATTTGCAATTAGTTCTTCGAGATCGTTCCAGTATTATATTTTCATTGGTATCAGGTCCGATTGCGATTGCTTTAACGGCTTGGATCTTAAAAGATGAAACTCCCTTAAATAAATTAGATCCTGCAGAAATTACTCAAGGACCATTAGCACTGAAGTTACTGTTTATTTTTAGCTGTATTGGTATTTGGGTGGGACTTTCTAGTTCGGTACGGGAAATTGTTAAGGAAGCCGCAATTTACGCCCGAGAAAGACTGATTAATTTGGGTTTATTTTCCTACTTAGGTTCAAAAGTTCTCATTCGTTCCGGTTTAGTCATCCTGCAAACTCTGTTAGTTACAGCAACGGTTTTAATTGGTTTTAAAGGACCGGAGTATAATCTTATGCCTTGGGCTTTAGGTTTGGGAATTACAACTTTTTTAACCTTATTTGCCAGTGTTAGTCTCAGTTTAATGATTTCTGCTGCTGTCAAAAATGAAAATGAGGCTAATAGTATTTTGCCTTTAATTATGATTCCCCAAATAATTCTTTCGGGAGTTTTATTTGAATTAAAAGGAATATCCGCGAAGCTGGGCTGGCTGACAATTAGTCGATGGTCGATGGGTGCTTATGGATCGCTCATTGATGTCAATGACATGATACCTAGCACAACTCCAGGTGCACCATCTTTTGATGATATATTTACTGCATCTTCTGTATATGATGCTACTTGGAAAAATTTAGGTTTAAACTGGGGTATTTTACTGTTACACTCCGCAATCTATTTGATTGTGGCGTTGATTCTACAAAAACGTAAAGACATTGTGTGAATTTGGGAGTCAGAAATCAGAAGTCAGAAGTCAGAAGTCAGAAGTCAGAAGTCAGAATTATGCGCAATACCTACAGTACGCTTACGCTAGGTCGCGCATCGCTTCGCTAACAGGAGTTAGGAATCAGAAGTTAGGAGTCAGGAGTCAGGATTAAGGAGCTAGAATCAAGAAGAACAAGAATTTACTTCCTAATCCCTAATTCCTAATCCCCAATCCCTTCTTGAATCCACTCCAAATGTTGGGATAACAGCTTTGCTAAATCATATTTTTCTAAGATTGTTTCTCGTGCTTTCGCCCGAATTGAAGACATTTGGTTTGGGTGGTCGAGAACTTCTTCTACGCGATCGCAAATTTCCTCAGGTGAGAAGAAGTCTACTAGTAAGCCATTAACACCGTCTTCAATTACCTCGGTAACAGGAGCGGTGCTAGAAGCAACTATTAAACAACCTGTAGATAAAGCTTCTAGCATTGACCAAGAAAGTACAAATGGACGAGTTAAATAAACGTGAACGGAGGAAGCTTGCAAAACTTGTAGGTATTGATTGTAAGGAAGTAAACCCGTAAAGTGAACTCTATTTAAATCTAGAGATACTTTATTTAACATTAATTGTTTATAAGTTTTGCCATCGGGAAGCTGTTTCCCATAAGCAACTCTATCCTCACCAACAATCACTACATGACAATCAGGTCTTCTTTGCTGAAGTAAAGCTACAGTTTCGATAAATTGCGGAAAACCTCTATACGGTTCCATTCCCCGCGCCACATAGGTGACAATTTCTTTTGCGTGGGAAAGGTCAAGATTTATTTCCGGTAAGATTAGTTTTGCTCCCGGTTTTGGTTGAAAATATGTTGTATCCACACCATCATGGCAGACAGTAATTTTACTATGATATTCTGGTGGGAACTGCTGACGCTGCCAATAAGTAGGAGAAAGACCGCGATCGCAACTGTAAAGGTCTATGAGAATGGGAGCATTTTTGATGCGAATTCGGGCTTCACTATCTGCATTTAATGGATCTGTAGAATCAAAGTCTGCATCCGAGCCATGGGCGTGATAAAACCATTCAAAATAAGATAATAACTTCGCTTGAGGAAAAATATCTTTAATAAATAAAGTGGGACCCCAACCGGAATGACCGTAAACAACATCTGGAATAAAATTCTTTTTTTTAAGTTCTTCGGCTAAACGATAGACAGCTTGACCTTGAAGAACAGCTTTTTCTAATGGTTGGACGTAATGATGTGTTTCCGGTCGCACTTCTCGTGAAGGACTATAAATTGCTTTATAAACACCTTTCATAGAACCATCACGACGGTTAGTACCAAAAATAACTTGATTATTAGAATCTGAAGCTAACTTTGCCGCTAAATGGCGAAATTGAGCCGGAAAATTAGGATGTAAAAATAAAATACGCATAACCTTGATTTAGCAAAAACTCATGAGTTTGCCAAGTAAACTAGTTTACATTAGCTTTTATCGGTCGTTTGGTGGTCTAATACTCTTTATATTCCCTGAGGGAAATTGTAAAAAAATTGAGAAAGTATTTTGTGCTGGTTGAAACTCCCCAAATCCTCTCTAATTCATAAATAGGGATAGTTTAATATTTTTTTTAATATTTTTTTGATAAAGAGAGTTGATTTTCTAAAGTAATAATACCTTGTTTTATAAATTACAAGTATTTCGCTTTAAAACTAGGTCCAAACACTAAATCAAATTTAACAAAAAAGATACTTTTCATACTCAGTACTTACATCAGTATATTTACATCGATTACAAGTAAATTAACTTAATATTTGTATCCTAATTTCCTTGCTTTGAGAGGCTGATTAATTCTGTTGATTATTCAGTTTGATGTGAAGAATTTAATGGCTGTAGTAGGAAAATTAATTGTTTAAACAAACTGATTATACATTTATTCGGAAATATTATTAGTGTAATCACTATGTTTGTGATTGTATTAATTCAGTCATTATATGAAGTTGGCTTATAAATTCATTCTTATATCAATCTTTATAAAAATATGGTGTTTCAGTAATGTAGCTTTGTTATTGTATGGCTTAATTAGAGCAAAAGAGATTGAGGAGCGATCCAAGACCTCTTTTTTTATAGTTATTTTGAAGTTATAAGATTTTTACCAAATTTTGATTGATGCGTTGATTTGGTAGAAGCTAAGCCGAATGAATGGGATTTTTGTTTTTTGTCTCTCCCTCACACAATACAACCCATCGTAGTTCACAACTAAATTATTAAAGGTTTTTAAATTGAACATGAATAAAATTACCGGAAACAGAAATTCCAATATTATCTTCGGTACTCTACAAAATGATTTAATTAGAGGTTTGGGAGGAGCAGACAGAATTTTTGGTTTTGATGGAAGTGACATTCTCATCGGTGAGAGCAGTACTGACATTTATGAAGCTGACCCTCCAGAAGGGGGGAATGATTTCCTCGATGGAGGTAAAGGAGACGACTCGCTATTTGGGATCAACGGTGATGACTTTTTAATTGGTGGTGACGGTGATGATTCTCTCGATGGTGGTTTAGGGGATGATACCCTCATGGGAGGAGAAGGTGATGACACTCTTTTAGGTGGTGAAACCTTCCTCACCAGTGGGAATAACACCTTTTACGGTGGTGCTGGTAACGATCTGATTCAAGCTACATTCTTTGGTAACGATTTCGCCCGTGGTGGAGAAGGTAACGATACAATATTCGGCGGAGAAGGTGGTAATGATACCTTGATGGGTGGTAGTGGAGATGATTCTATTACTGGTGGTAGTAATAGATTCTCCGGAGAAGATAACGATAGTCTCATGGGTGGAAGTGGAAATGACACTATTTCTGGGGCTGAGGGAAATGACACCATCAAAGGTGGAAGAGATGATGATTCCTTAGATGGAGGTTTTGGTAGTGATCTAGTTTACGGTGAAGGTGGGAATGATTTTCTCTTTGGTGATTTTGGTAATGACATCCTTGATGGTGGTGATGGAGATGATACCCTCAATGGTGGTTTAGGAGATGATACTTTAACTGGTGGTAGTGGTCGCGATCACTTTGAATTTGCTCCGAATGATGGATTAGGTTTCAACAAAGAAGTTTTTGGAATGACCGACATTAAAGACTTCAGTTCGGGGATCGATAAAATTAGTTTGTCCCGTGAAACTTTTGCACTCGCAAGTTTAGAGGATGATTTATTATCTCCAAGCGAATTTGCATTAGTGACAGATGATGCAGATGTAGGTAGTAGTAGTGCATCGATTGTTTACAGCATGGCTACAGGAAACTTATTTTATAACCAAAATGGTAGTGAACTCGGTTTGGGAGCAGGGGGACAATTCGCGAATTTGGAAGGTATCCCAGAATTGAGTAATACAGATTTTAATTTGATTTAAATATTTGCCGTATTGCCATAGATTGATCGCTGCTAGGGACGCACTGACGTGCGCCCTGCAAATTGCTGTATTTTTACTCGCAAATCTATAGATCAACTTTGATTAAAACTTAAAACTTTACCTTTTGGTAGTCTTACTTGTTTTTCTCAAAGGGTAATACATTCGGTTCAAACGTTTCATCCTCTCCATCGTCTGAATCAATTGAGTTTTCCTCAGTTTCTTCGCTACCTCGGTAATTTTCGGCTTGATTGTCGTCATCTTCTTCAACTAAAGTTTCTAAATTTACAATCACATCAGTCGATGCTGGTTTACGAACTAAAGGAAATATTGCTTCTTCTAAAGATAACTCTGCTTCATAGGGTTCTCTAACCGTATCGAATAGTTTTTCTGCTTCTTCAAAATCGATCGCAAAACTATGGGAAGGATAGTTGTAAATCAAATCCCTAATTACTTCAATACCTTGGGGCTTTAATCTTTGTCCGTAAGCTAAAGCAATATTCATAAGTCTGTTCATCTCACCAACTCTTAGGGGATCTATTTGACTGGAGATGGGAGACAATAATTCGACAGCCATGGAACTTGCAATATCTGCAGCTGTTTTAGTTGTTATAGCTGCTTGAGAACTGGAAATAATATCTAAAAAATAACTCTCAAACATTTCAAAAGCTTGAGAACTAATTACAGATAGGGCTTGCTGTATATCCAAGCCTGACTCGCTGCGAAAATCATCGTCTTTAGTAACTTGAATGTCAAGTGGACCCAGTTCGCCAAAGTCAGACATAACTATTTCGTCTGCTCCCAAGGCTAATAAAGTTCCAGCACTCTTACAATAACCAAATACAAATAAAGTAAAGTGTTTATATTTTCTCTTTAAATAACGTGCAATTCTAAAAGCCGCATCTGGATCGCCACCATAGGTGGTCATAATTAAGGCAACGTTATTTCTTTTAGGTATAGTTTGCTTAATTTCATTAATTAATTTATCAGCATTTACATCAGAAATTGCTGCACTATAGAGAAAAATATCAGCTTCAAGTTCAGAGGTGATTTCTTGAACGGAGTTTGCTAAGAGCAGTTTTTGTATCATTTAATTGATGTGTATAAATACTGATGCTTGAATACAGTTAAAATACTGATTCTAAAATTATCACGAAATCATTTTTAAACTTAAAGTCAGAAATCATACAATCATCTTTTTTTATTTGCTTACTCTCTAGGAAATTCCAGAAACCAGAAGATAATCTTGGGAAAGAATTTAGCAATCTGAAACACTTAGATAAAAATGAATGTACAATTTCCCAGGGTCTTATAATTAAATCTTTCCCCCGAGAAATTTTCCCTTCTAAAATTCATTAACCATGTCCGAAGAAGATATTCGAGCCACAAGGCTAGAGAAAGTTGAAAAACTGCGTCAGTTAGGGATGAATCCCTATGCTTATAATTGGAAATCTAGCGATTGTGCGGCGCTATTACAAGAAAATTTTGCCGATTTAGGTAAAGGTGAAGAAGTTAATTTAGAAGTTTCCATTGCCGGACGCATTATGGCACGTCGGGTTTTTGGTAAGCTAGCATTCTTCACTTTACAAGACGAAACTGGCACAATTCAGCTTTATCTGGAGAAAAAACGTATTTCTGAAAGTATGGCTGAAATTGATGCTAATGCTTTTAATAATCTGAAAAATCTTACAGATGTCGGCGACATTCTGGGAGTTAAAGGAACAATTAAACGCACTGAAAAGGGCGAATTATCTATTTATGTTAAAGAATATGCCATTCTCACCAAATCTTTGTTGCCTTTACCAGATAAATGGCATGGTTTAACAGATATTTCTAAACGTTATCGTCAACGTTATGTAGATTTAATTGTTAATCCTGAAGTACGGCAAACTTTTCGTCGTCGCGCTCAAATTACTGCGGGGATTCGTCGCTATTTAGAAGAACAGAATTTTATTGAAATTGAAACTCCAGTTCTCCAAAGCGAGGCTGGAGGTGCAGATGCACGTCCATTTGTTACCTACCACAACACCTTAGAAATGGATTTGTATTTGCGTATCGCCACGGAGTTACACCTAAAAAGGTTGATTGTCGGTGGTTTTGAAAGAGTGTTTGAATTGGGAAGAATTTTCCGCAACGAAGGAATTTCAACCCGTCATAATCCAGAATTTACTTCGATTGAGGTTTACCAAGCCTACGCCGACTACAATGATATGATGGCGCTGACGGAAAGAATTATTACCACGGTCGCCCAAGAAACACTCTATACTTTGAAGATTACCTACCAGGGACAAGAAATTGATTTGACTCCCCCTTGGCGACGGGTAACAATGCACGACCTAGTCAAAGAACACACTGGATTAGATTTCCAAGAATTTAGTACCTTGGAAGAAGCCAAAGCTGCATGTAAAACAGCGGGAATTGAAGGTGTAGAAGATTGCCCATCAATTGGTAAGTTATTAAATGAAGCCTTCGAGCAAAAAGCGGAAGAAAAATTAATTCAGCCCATCTTCGTAGTGGACTACCCCGTAGAAATATCACCTTTATCTAAGCCCCACCGCTCTAAACCCGGATTGGTAGAACGTTTTGAGTTATTTATAGTCGGACGGGAAACCGCTAATAGTTTCTCTGAGTTGACAGATCCTATCGATCAACGCCAACGCCTTGAGGAACAAGCAGCCCGAAAAGCCGCTGGAGATTTAGAAGCCCAAGGTGTTGATGAAGATTTTCTCACAGCTTTAGAGTATGGAATGCCACCCACCGGTGGCTTAGGTATTGGTATTGACAGATTGGTGATGCTGTTAAACGATTGTGCCAGTATTCGTGATGCGATCGCTTTCCCCCTACTCAAGCCAGAAAAATCAGGAACAGAAGAATTAAACCCTGATAAACCTGAGTGATATGAAATTTGGGGTGCGTTAGTCATACCTAACGCACTACTCTCAAATTGATTCTTTAACTAATTCTCCAATTGACCGTCAAACTTATACAAGTCAGTAGTAAAAAAGATACAAGTACAACAAATTTATTCAGGGAATGAGGTAAATTAATTTTTGCTAGCAAAAGATATTAAAAAAAGATTAAAAAAACTCATAAAAGAAGCATCCCTTGTCGATCCGAATTTGGAGAAACGATTGATTGAAATCGATCGTTGGGTTGGAGATATAAAAACAGGTTCCTTGACTGCAAAAAGATTCTTGATTTTGTTTTTGGAGCAAATAATCAGGGATGCTGAAGCTTGGCTAAAATTTAAATCTTTACCTTCGGAAGAAGAGCAAAAATTAGCTTTGGAGGCACTAAATCCAACTTTAAAATATTGGTACAATTACTTGTTTCCCCAATGGTTAAACCATAAAGATCCCAAATTTTATATTTGGCGAAGAAAACTTATGGCTGGGAAATTTGAGCAAAAAGATGAAGATTTAATAGCCTCAGCGATTGAGGAAATTCAACTGCGTGGTGGGACAGTAGTTAAACGTTATGTAATAGACCTTTCAATGTCTACTGATATAATAGTTAGTGCTGGGCAAGAAGGTTCATTGTGTGTCCAATTGACAACTCTCAGTCAAGAATTTTGTCAAGAAAAATCTAATGATTGGGAAGATACTCTACGTTTTTGGAGCATAGAACGGGGGTTATTTCTAAGTTACAATCCTGGAGAACCTAATTTTGTGAATAAAATCGCTAACATAACTCTTTACAACAGTAATAATCTTAAGATTGGTGTTTATCTCAGGTTTAATCTGTGAAAAGTTTTAATGTAATATATTTGTAAATGATTTTTTATCAACTTTATTCTCGAGATTATTAAAAAACGTTTCTTCAGAAACATAAAATTTAAAATTTAGGAGTCAGAATGAATGAAGGATGAAATATTCATTCGTAATAGGCATTCTCAGTTTCCTTCTAGAAGTTAGTGTTAATAAAATTCAGTAGAAAAACAAAGATAGTCTGTTACAAATAGTGTACGTGAACATACTTGTTGCATTTTAAGTAAGTAGCTATATAATCCAGCATATTTATGCTTCCAATAAATAGATTTTTTTTTTAGCGAGCGGGTCTCTAAATCAAAATGAAAAACAACAATTTTGATTCCATGTGTTCCTGCTAGTTAAGGCTGTAACTTTGAATGGCTATAGAGTTATTGAGTACATAATCATAAATCTTTGAAGAATTTTGGTGAGAAATACGGGATGGGGAATTTCGCTTGATGTTTACACAACCCTACAAATTACAGTTTTGGGTTCTATTTAAAGTTTAATTATCAAAATTGGATTGGTTACTCTAACTTGTTGACTAATATTTTTTTCAATCTGTTGTATTTAATGTAATGAAATTACTTAAGTGCTGATAAGTGTCAGATAAAACATAAACCTTAAACAGGACGGATCGCTATTGCTGCATTCCAAAAGTTTTACTCAATATATTGAATTTCAAGATTATCAAATATATGAACTTACATCTTAGGTGAATGTATTTGTAAAAATTACAGTATTTACTATTTCTCACATGGATGCTTTCAGTTTGCGAAATAATCTTGTTTCAGGATGAAGATTAACAACAGAATCGCTAATGCTTAGCACCTCGTTAACTGAGTTCCCAACTCTGAAAACTTTAAGTCTTTTTCGTTACTTAGATTGAATCTTTCTTCATTAAGTGCTCCAAAAAAACTAAGTCATCATGGTCAAAAATAACCCAACTGGCTGTCAAGAGAGATTAGAAGATTTTTTACAAGCTGTAGAATCAGCCCAAAAACTACAGAATGACATCATTAAATATGGTTTTGAAGCTGCTCATTTTTATATTGAGGACTTAGATGGAGACTGGCTGGAAAAATGGAGCGAAGATGAAGAAGAACAAAATATTACAGAATATATTACGAACTTCTTAGAAAGTGGTGATCCAGTTGCTGTCAAATTATGGGAAAGACTTGCGGAGAAACCTTTAACAGAGATAGTCTCTGAATTAGAGAGGTGTTTAAGTTTTTCGAAAAGAGCAGAGCAAATTTTTGCAATCAAAGATTTCTTGCTACATAATTCAAAAGTAGAAAGAAATAATTCAGCTAAGACTAATGGATATGATGTAGTGAGTTTCGTAAATTTAGCAGAAGAATTACTAGAGAAATTGACGGATATTTTGAATTATTAACTCATAAGGAATATGATAACAACCAAATCCGAAGCTGCAGTCTGAATTCACCCAGAGTTAGAAAAGCCTTGGGATATAAAAACGCTACCGTTAAAACTTCTTTAGAAAAACGATGCTGTTTGTGTGTCTAAAACTACAGGCACATTTCTCTGTAAATAACCTTGTTTGTTTTTTTGCTGTTCCTTCTCATTTATATTTTGTTGGGACCAGGAATTTATTGCTAGCAAAAATGCTGCTAACCACAATAAAATTGTAATAAAGTTAGTATTACTAACTTTAGTTGGATATTGTTTACTTTTACCGATTCCCGAGCTTGGTATACTTGTGTCAGTACGGTACGGAGGAAATTGGTTATTTATTTTCAAAATTTCATCTTTGTCGGGGAGTAAATTAGTATAGATTTGATCATTAATTACAGTTTCTTCCTCTGGTATTGTTATGTTAATCTTGTGTCGAGAAAATTGATTTTCTTCCAAAAGATTTTGTTCTAAAACTTCATCTTTAAAGGAGAAATTAGGGTAGTTTGGTTCATTAATTATAGGTTTTTCCAGATTTATCTTTGTTTGTTTAATAAACTCCAGTCCCTTTATTCCACTTTCAGACTGCTTTGCTTCTCTATCTTGGATCTCCTTTATTTCCCTTTCAAGTTTCTTTATTTCATTTTTAAGCTGCGATATCCTTAATTCTGACCAGAAATTTGATGTATCATCTTTCATATTTTCCTCCCCTAGCAATTCATGAGAGGCTGCTACCTTTATAATACTGATATTTGCTGAGGCTAGAGAATTTCTGCAACAAAATTATGTCTAATGTGAATTAAATTTAGGCTTCTAATCCTCTTTGAATACTCTCACCATAGTAAAAATGAAATTCTTACTGCATAAGACTTTTAGCCAAAAGTTTATGATTTTATTCATAGTGTTAGAAGTGTTAGAGATGTTTCAGGTTCCATATTTGACTCAGAAGGTAGGAATTTGCTGTTGTCACCAAGAAGCTATAGAAAAGTATAAAAAATTGTTTGTCAGACTTATGGTTAAAAGACTGGCGACTGCTTAATATATTCAAAACTGGTTCTATACAGAAGATAATATTAAAGCGATCGCCACTAGTTCAATAAAAATGCTTAAAATTTATTTTTTCAAGTGTTTTTATCTTATGAAAATAGCAATGGTGGGAAAAACCCACCCTCATAGCAAAGATTAATTTGCCATTTCAGCCATCTCAATAACACGCCTTTCATAGTCTTTTACTAAAAAATTTAAAGGCTTGCGGCTGCGAATTTTAAACTTCAAACCCCGCATTTCCACCCGCAATAAAATCATTTCTAAGCATTCGCGATCAAAACAAACGTGACGCTGCTGATTTTTGTTACCCAAACTGGCTCCCGTAATAACATGTAGCTGAGTGTTTTTCTTCAGCTGATACCACAGTCCTTCTGCAGCATTATTCGTGCGATTGTATGTGGGGGTACTTCCCAAATAAAGCGGATCTATTCCAGTCGCACCAATGGTTTGTTCGTAATTGTAATAATAATGTAAAGGTACTTCCGCCGCAGGTAAATCCAGTAAACCTTCATACAACTGTCGGGCTATTTCTAAATCCGACACCATCACCGTGTGCACCTTTGGAGCGCTGGTGAGAAACATCCACATTGCACCAGCATATGCTGCCAGTAACATGACCATTATCCCCTGAGTGGAGAAAAGACTATCTAATGGTAAAGAAGGTAAAAAGGAACCTATAGTAAATGGCTGAAGCAGGAACGATATCACACTAGCTGCTATAAACATGAAAACATTAAAAATTGTATAACGGAGCTACTTTTCGTTTTGCAAATTTCGACTTAAATTTAAGTCTGTATTCTATAGTGTATCAATTGCCTGCTAAGTCTTGCTGTTAACTACGATCTGTTAATGCTAAGCAAGATACTTTACCATCGAACATAAATCAGCCACTACCCTTATAGTACCAATATATTCAAACTAGGATTGTGCAAATACCAAGTTTTTCTGAAGCAAATCATCCATTAGTCAAATCACTATTCCATCACAGTGATTTGGAACTGTTGAATCTGTTTGTTGCTCATCCGGATGCTGGTAAATACTTTACTGCGATTTTTTGCCGCTATAGCCCTATTGTTTACACCTTAATTCGACATTCAGCACGTTCTCCGGTGCAAGCAGATTATTTGTTTGCTTTGACCTGGCGGAATATTTATTACCAATTGGGCGGTTTGGATTTAAATGTTTCTAAACCAGAGCAGGAAGCTATGACTTTGCAGAATTGGCTGATCGATATGACTGCTTACTCTATCAATGAAACAGAATTACCCCCTACGGAAGCCATTCACTACTCGATTAAAGATACTTCTCCACCACTTTGGTGTTATGTCGAACAAGCGTTAGAACAACTATCGCCCAAACTGAGATTAATTTTACTGATGGCACAAACTTTTCATTGGAGCGAAACTAGAATTGCTGCTTATTTACAAGCAGAAGGAGAAGAAATTTCTCCACCAGAAGTAACTAATTTACTTCGAGAAGGATACTCTTTACTGGAAGAAAAATTACCATTAGATATTCGCAACATCTACCTGAGCGAAACTTAAACTCTAGTGTCTAATAGCAGTGAAACTCAATCAATTTTTTTTTCAATATTTTTTAATTAATTTCTTTTAATTACTTCTTTATAACTACCGTCTTTCAATTACTTTTTTAATACTTTTTTCAATTACTCAAACCTGCATCATTGTAGGAATATTTTATGAAGTAGGAATATTTTATGAAAAATGCCTTTTTGAAATATCTGTTTTGGAAATATCTCTTTTCTTGCACTGGGAAGCATAATAAATTTCAAGAATTACCCCGTAAAGGTCAAAAAAATTGGGCAAAGACCATACTATTGACGTGCAAGATTTTGCTTGTGAGTGTTTTTTGTGCTCCTTTGACAGTAAATGCTGCTGAAGTAACGGAACAACTTCATGGTTCACCCTATGTAAAAAATTCATTTCAATTACGCGAGGAAGGCGATCAACAGGTAAGTTTAGCTCGACGGGAATTACAACAAGGGAAACTAGACTCAGCAGTAAATTTATTATTACAAGCTTTAGAAATTTATCATTCTACTGGAGACATAAAAGCTCAAGGTTTAGTTTACGATTTATTAGGCAAAAACTATGTAAAATTAGGTCGTTCCAAACAAGCTGAAAATGCTATTCGCCGGCGTTTAGCAATTGCTCGCGATCTCAAAGACTTTCGCTCTCAAATTTTTGCACTGAATAACGTCGGTACTTTATTGATGCAAAAAGGCGATGTTAATCCCGCACTTCAAACTTTTATAGAAGCCCTTAACATTGCTCGTAATATTGAAAGCCTTGAAGGTCAAGGGCTGTCTTTAAGTAATTTAGGTCTAGCAAATTTTCGTTTGGAAAATCATAAGCAAGCCATAGAGCTTTATGAAAATGCATTAAATTTTCGTCGTCAAGCTCGCGACTACCCAGGGGAAGCAAATACCCTCAATCATTTAGGGGATGCTTACCTCTTAGTTGATAATTATCAACAGACCATTGCTACTTATGGTGCAGCACTACGAATTGCAAAAACTATTGGCGATCGCTCAAATGAATTACGTGCGATGGATGGACTAATAACTGCTCACAGTTCTGTGAAGCGTTATGACCGGGCTTTTGAGTTGCTCGAAAGACGTTTGAATATAGCGAAAAAACTCAACAATGTTCGGGAAGAGTTGAAATCATTTGAGTCTTACGCCAAACTGTACGAGCAAATGGGTCAATATCCTACAGCTCGCAATTTTTACGAAAGAGCCATTTTACTTGCAAAAAGTTTAGAAGATACTAGAGAAGAGTTATTGTTACTCGACAAGATTACCCGTATTAGTAAACGTTGATTAACAGTTTATTTTTATTACTGGTTCTAGAGACGCGTTACTGCGTCTCTATTTCTATAAATGCATTATTTGATACAAGCAGGACTTACGCAAGTATCACAATTGGTGGTTGGTGCGTGACGCTATAAGTCTGATTCTTACGTTCAGGTATTTTTACAGCGTCACACACCCTACAGGAAAAATATGCCAGTTGCGTAAGTCCTAACAAGAACATCACTACATTTATCTATTGTTAATTTTGAATATTAAATATTTCTGGTTAAATTCAAAAAAGTCAATTCAATAAGAATTCTTAGTTAACTCTTAATTTGATGTAGGAGCTTAAATAGCTATCATTGCATAATTATGTAAGAATTAACCTAATAACACTTCCTTATAATGACGATTTAAAAAATATAAACTATAATTTAATTTCGATTTCCAAGGAAAATAACTTTTAATTTCAGCCACGTGGCATAGGCTGTGCTCTACCTAGAAAATATCCAGTAATTTGTGTTCCCTATTAACCTATGCCTGTCAATATTTTTGATGCGAGTTTTTATCGCTCTGCTAACCCAAACTTAGAAAGTTTGAGTGATAGTGACCTATGGTCTCACTTTCAAAACCATGGTTTAGAAGCAGGTTTATCCTTCTCCCCTTTAGTAAATTTAGACTTTTATCGAGCTAGCAACAGTGACTTGAGTCAC
This sequence comes from Mastigocoleus sp. MO_188.B34, assembly GCF_030065675.1. Taxonomy (GTDB): domain Bacteria; phylum Cyanobacteriota; class Cyanobacteriia; order Cyanobacteriales; family Nostocaceae; genus Mastigocoleus. The sequence goes on from NZ_JASJDK010000073.1 coordinate 27,356, forward strand.
CTTAGCAATAAAGATACTTTTGAACATTTGCAAAACTACGGAATTTCAGAAGGGCGTCAATTTTCTGAATTATGGGATTTGAATTTTTATCGCCAAAATAATAATGATTTAACTTTTTTTAGTAACGAACAATTATTTCAACATCTGCAAAATTACGGTGTTGCAGAAGGAAGGAGATTTTCTCAATTTTTTGATGTTAATTATTATTTAGCCGATAATCCGGATTTATTAACAGAGTTTGGTAATGATAAATCAGCGTTACTACAACATTTTGTGATTTCTGGCTTGGATGAAGGACGTAGATTTTCAGTTGCATTTGACCCTAATTTTTACCGCCATAATAACCCAGAATTAGCAAATGCAGATCTTACTAACCAGCAACTTTTAGAACATTTTCGGATGTATGGTTTGAGTGAAGGTCGAGCTTCATCGGAATCATTTGATGTGCAACCCTATTTAACCTTCAATTCTGACTTTAGAAGAGATAATTTAAACTATCAAACAGCCTACGAACACTTTATTACTGATGGCTTGACCGAAGGTCGTATGGCTAGTAACTATATTTCTGAAGATGCTGCAGGAAATACTATTGAGAGTTCCCGCCATATTTTTCTCAGTTACAATTTAGTTACATGGAGAGAGGCTGTTAGTAATAATGATAGGAAAGATATCTATAAATTCACCTTAGAAGAAACAAGTAATGAGTTCAATCTGACACTTAACGGTTTAAAACATAATGCAGGTGTAAACTTGCTTAATGCTAGTGGTGAAATTGTTGCTGGAATGAATAATCCAGGAACGATGGAGGAATCACTCATCATTAATAATTTAGATGCTGGTACTTTTTATATAGAGGTTTATCTCGAGCCTGAAGGTGACTCTACACATTACAATTTGAGCTTATCTGCAACACCCAATAGATCGGAACTTACTCCGTTAGAAACTCCTATTCCACAGACTCCAATACCTACTGGTGGTAATGACGAATTTATCCAAGAAGTTTTAAAACTAACAAATCAAGAACGTACTAAATTTGGCTTAGAGCCATTACTTTTGGGTACAAAATTGAGTCAAATTTCTCAAAATCATAGTTTGGATATGGCTACTAATGACTTTTTTAGTCATAAAAGTCCCAATGGTTCTTCTGCTGTTGAACGAGCAGAAGCACAAGACTATCTATATCCCTACATTGGAGAAAATATTGCTGCAGGATATTCTACACCTGAAGCTGTTGTTGCAGCCTGGATGAATAGTCCCGGACATCGTCGAAATATTCTTAATCCCTATTACAAGGAAATAGGAATTGGTTACTACCACTTAGAAAATGACACTGGTCATGTCAACTATACAGACTATTGGACTCAAAATTTTAGTACGCAACTTACGTCTTAACAAGGTTAAAATTTACATATTTCCAAGCGTAAGTTTTACGAAACTGCTTAAAACTGAAGCTAATAGCCTTGAGTGATTTCATTAATTTTCAGAGGTTTAGAGACAGACATTTTAATAGGATGTCTCTGAACACTTAAATATCAAGATTCGGGAATTATCGGTAAATAAACAGTAAAGGTTGTACCCTGATTCACAGTACTTTCAACTTGAATTTGACCGTGATGATACTCCACAATCGCTTGGGCGATCGCTAACCCTAATCCCGAACCTGTATCAGCCCCAATTTGTTTATTACTCGAGCGATGAACGCGTGCTGGGTCTACCCGATAAAAACGATTAAATAATCTCGGTAGAGCTTCTGGAGGAATACCTACTCCATTATCACTAACTTTAACTTGCAATTGAGGATAACGATCACGCAATCCAGATACTCGATGGTTCGACTCTAGGCGCATTAGCTCTACTTGGACTTTTCCTGTACTATCAGTATATTGCAAAGCATTGCTAATTAAATTAGTAAATAGCCGCACTAATTGTTCCGAATTAGCCCTCAAAGAGAACCAATCATCCGGTAATTCAGAATCATTTTCACTAATGGGAGGTTCGATCAACTCCAAAGTCAAAGAAATATTTTTTTCTGCTGCTAATAGTTGTTGTTCTTCAACTAATTCAATTAATAATACATCCAAGGGACAAAAAGAAAAAGTATTTTTATTGATACCGCTATCTTGTCTCGCAAGAAATAACAAATCATTAACTAATTTTCCCAATCTTTTTGTCAGTCTTTCGATAACTTTTAGTTGTTGGCGATAATTTCGATCTACCAAGTCATCTGATTCTGTTAAATCTAAATCTGTAAGTGCGACTTGAACATTAGTTTGAATTAGAGTGATCGGACTTCTTAATTCGTGGGAAGCATCAGCAGTAAACTGCTTGAGACGTTGATATGATTCTCCCACCGGTTCCATTGCTTTTCCAGCCAAAAACCAACCACTAGCAGCAACAGAAAGTAACATCAAAGCACTACCTCCAGCTAAATCAAATATTAGTTGATGACTGGGTTTAGTTACTTCAAACCAAGGATGACTAACACGTAAATAACCTAAAACTTGCCTTCCTATTTCTACTCTTTCAGTTACTTGGCGAAGTAAAATACTATAGTTACAGTCTACTGAAATATCACTACAATCTGAACTGTTATTAGATCTAATTATGCGAACCGTTTCACCATCACGATTCGCATGAATTGGAACATCCAAAGCTTCCGAGAAAGTAGACCAAAGTAATTTACCATTAGGACTAAACCACTCCAAATCGATGCGGTCGTCTTCCACTGACTCAGCATTATTGCGAAAGCTGGCTTCAGGGTTAACACGTAATTTATTATATTTACTATTGCCTAGACTTACTGACTCTATAACTAGCGATCGCTCTACTACTTCGACTACATGATTTAAAGTGTCATCGATTCGTTCTATTAAAGTCGAGCGAACATACAAATAAACACCACTAGCAAAAAGTAATAGAAGTACTGCTGTAATAGCAGTATACCAAAGTGCTAGACGACGCCGAGTTGCTTGGAACATATTCTTGGAGGGCTTGGTATTTTTACTGGTAGATCGCTCAATATAAATGGAAAAATCATTATCTCAAAATTATTGAATATGCCTTTTGGGTCTAATAAGATAAGTGTTATCTACATAGGGACATATAAACCTAGATGTTTACTTAAGTATTAATACTAATTATTTTTCAATTTAGTTAACTAATAATTCCATATTATTACTGAAGTAATCTTTTAGTCACAGAGGTTAAATTCTTTATGTAACTCCACAGGAAAGGAGACTTGTTACAAAACAATAGTATATGTATTTTTTTGACACTTTTTATCTTGGTTTTTAATTAAATTCATAATAGTGCTTAATTATGAATTTATATTTGCATTTCGATTGCATCATTTATATGTGGAGATATAGATTTTAATCCGAAAATTTAACTTTTCCACCTTAATTGTTGCATTTATTACTCAACAAAAAATTCAAATATATTTTATTGAATCAAAAGTTATTTCATACAGAACTAATACTATATTTATTCATAATTTACTCATATATATATTTAGTTTATCTCATTCTTTTAAGGCTAATATTTGCGGTTAAACGCCCCATAAACATGTATTGGTCGCAAATTGCAAAAATATAAATTACATCATCAATAATAACTCCACATCAATATTGAATGTTATGAATCATAAGTAATTTTTTGCGGCTTATTATGAGATAAACGTTAAAGTATTTAGTTTAATTGATTAAGGGGGTGATATACCTATTTAGAAATTTAAAATTGTAAGAAATCTCATATTTGCAAGAATAATTCGACCCTCGACTCTCGGGATTACCAGGGAATCTAAAAACAAAAATTAATTAGCATAATCCAATTAGTTTTGAAGATTGGGAAAAAGAGAGTTAATTAAACTTCCAACATTTACACCACAAAACTGAAGGACAATTTTAATGAAAACCAAATTTTTAGCCATTATTGCTGCTAGCTTAAGTGCAGTTGGTAGCATTATTGCAGGTGTACCTGCAAATGCAGTAGAGCAAGAGGTCAATGTTGAAATCACTATTCAACCAACAATGTTCTTGCGGACTTTTGAGAATATCAGTTTAGATATTACTCAAGGAGACTTAGGAGCAAACGATAAAGATTTCGATACAAATCCCACAACAGATGGTAATACTAGCCTTACTGTGACCCCAAGACCATCCCTCACTGATGGAAGTGAATTATTAGCAGTACAAAAACAAGTTAAAGAACTTTACGCTGTTTGGGCTAATAGCGGTACAGAAGTAAATGTAAGTATTGAAGCAACTCAAGATACATTAACAAACACTACAGATGGTGTATCTACTGCAATAATTACTGAGGTTACAGCTACTGAACCTAATGGACAGCCAACGGCAACTCAACCTTTAGTTGGTGGTGCTAACTTTACATTCAATCTAACAAATGCTACTGCTACTGGAACATATAACGGAGGTGTGGTTAGAGTGAAAGCAGAAGCACAACTCTAATCCAGATATAATTACAAATTATTTGGGTACAAATTATTCGGGTGCAGGCGTATCGCCTGCTTCCGGCAAAATCCAAATAAGATTATTCCTGTAAAAAGAAAACTCAAAGTAATCAGAAGACTCTACAAATTCCCTCGAACAGAGTTGAGAACGAGGAAAACTTAATGACAAATATTTAATACGGACACAATACTAATCCAAACACAATATTATTTTCCCTTCCCAACACTACTTTCAAAGAAATATCTGCAACATAAATTTTAAATACCATGAGTTGCCAACTCAACTTGAAACACTACTGGGTGATGGTTATGGCACTTTTAGTCATACCTCAATTGCAAGTTATGGCACAAACGTCACCACCACCCGATCCTAGCAGTGATTATGAATTATCTTTTAGCTCCGAACCTGTAAATATTTCTCCTTTAAGGTCGCAAGATATTTTACCAAGCCAGAGCGGAACTGCAAGCACTCAAGAACAGTTACTCGCAGCTCCCTCATTTAATGAAGTAATTTCCCGCGAGCTACCACAACTTTGGCGAATGCGAGTTCCAACTGAAGATGTACCTGACCTAGTAGCCCAATACACAATTACAACCTCTAATGAAAATGGCAATCCCTTTCTGAATGTGACGCTGGAACCCTTGGATATCAGGGAAGTATCCAGCGACCCTAATACCAGCACAACTGTAGTAGAAGGAGGCGTACGCCTGCTGTTTGGCGATGCATTTAAAACTGGGAATGCAGGTAGTTATCAAGGACAAATATCAGTATGCGTCAAACGCAACGATAGTAGTTGTTTGTAAAAGGTATCCCTAAAATATTTTTTTCGATCCGTAAAGAGTATAAAGGTTGAAATGTTACATAAATTAAAAAGTATTGGTTTAAGTCTAATTGCACTTTTAACACTTGGGATCGAGAGTGTAGATGGAATTGAGGTTAGTATTAGCCCCCCTCGCTTTGAAATCCCCATTGGTGGTAAAAAACGTTCTCACTCCCTCAAAATTAAAAATTTTGACGATCAGCCAGTACAAATGAAGGCTAATATCCGCTCCTGGAATCTGGACGAAAATAGTAAATTAAAAGAAATAGAATCCACCGAGCAGACTTTAGACCAAGCTATTATTTTTACCCCCTCTCGATTTACTATTCCTCCTGGTGGTGAACAAACAATTCGCTTTGCTATTCGTCCCAAAGTTAAGCTAGCTCCTGGAGAACATCGAGCAATCATCAACCTTGAAGAAATTCCACGAAAAAATAAAAATCCCGATCAAAACTCTCTAATTACTGTTGCTAGTATGGGGGTAGTTATTTATGCTTATTCTGGTGAAGTAAAAAGAGTAGGTGTTCTTAATTCTGTAAATATAGATACTAAATCTAATGGTTTGATAACAGCGGCTTTTGATATTTCCAGTAAAGGAAATGCCCATGTCCGGATGAATGGACAATATGCAATCTGGGAAGCGGCTAAATACCCAGGTGCAGAAGCAACTAAAAATATACCAGGTTTAGATAAACCAAAAATAAAATTGCCAGCTAATGTGTTAGCTGCAGGAAAAATTAAAATCAAGCCTGTTTTACCTGCAAATCGTCGTCAACAGATACTTCCAATAGCGAAAAATTTATCCCCAGGTAAATACATTTTGGATATTAATGGTGACTTAAGTGGAACTCTCATTGATAAGGGAATTCCTTTTATTGTTCCGCCTTTATCTAATACTTCTAAGTCCGTAAATGAAAAGTTTTGATTCTGTTTATAAGAAGACTTAAAGATACTTGTACTCTAAAAATTTGAAAAGTCGAAGATTTAAAAAATTGCAAAATTGCAAAATCATACAAGCTATTTTTAACTTCTTTTAATTAGAGTTCACAGCTGGATATTTTGGCTAGTTATTTGAATTTTATTACTTAGATATGCTCTACCCAGCTTTACCACCTACACCCCCAGCAATTATTCTAATGATGACATCTGATAAGGTGTCTGCGAACAAATATCTAGTCGCTCAAAAGCTGCAAAAGTCTGAGGAATCAAAAGGTTTTGCAGTTAAAAAATCTTTGATTAAAAATGTTGACAATACCATTAAACTAAATTATTCATCAGCTACTAATAGATTATTACAAGAAAAAAATCATAATATAAATCCTCAACATATAACTCCCCAAAATATAAATACCCAAAATAATTCTCAGAAAGATACATTTCCAAAAAAACATGATTCTGAAATAGAATTAGCAATTCAAAAGGCTGCGCAAAAAAATGTAGTGGGGAAAATTATTACTGCTGTTCAAGAAATTATCAGCGTTTCTTTATATGCTTCTATTGATAATATAACTAATAATAATAGTGCAGTTGACCTTGAATCACAAACCATCAAAGAACCATCCCTTAAAAAACCAATCATTATTAGTGATTTAAAAATTGGTAAAGTTCCAAACTCAAAAGATGCTAATACTGAAGAAATTAATAGTGCCAAAAAGTTAGAGCAACATAAATATAATCTTAATAGTACAAAAATTTCTAGAAATACTAAATTTAATGCTGTTAAATTTATATCAATAGTTCAAGAGTTAATTGTTACTGCTATATCTACTTCTTTACAGCAATCAAATAGCGAAGCAATAAAATTAGGTAACGACGGTAAAAGCTCCGTTGAAATTGCTTCTTCTCAAGGAAATATATCAACAAATAAAAAGCCGAATAATAACCTAAAAACTGAAACTAACTCTGAGAATAATACCAATAATCCAAAAAAGACTACCGATAGTCTTGCTCGAAGACTAACGAATCAAAAGCAGGAAGCACTACGGGATAATGAGAACACTCAAAATTATCAAAAATCTTCACTTCAACTAGCACAAAGACCCGGAGAACCTTTTTTAGTTGGAATAATAATTAATGGTCGGGAAGTCGGTACTTTAGATATTCTACAGTTAGATAATACTTTACTGATACCTTTAGAAAGCTTTGCTGAGATTGCTGAATTTACTGTTGAAGTAAATAATGATAATTTTCAGGTTCAAAGTCCTTTGGGAATTGTAGATATTGAGCCTGAATTATTCAAACAGATTAATGGCATTATTTACGTTAGTAAAGAAGTTCTCAAAGAAAAGCTCAAGATAGATTTAGAATTAAACACTGCCGATTTAAGTCTACTAGCAGATTTACCTTGGCGTGGAGGTTCTCAACAAAGAAGACGAGAAGGAATAGATTTAAAACCTGATTTTTTGGCTCCTAGAAGCGGAATTTCTAGTTTGAAGCAAGAATTTAATTTTTATAATAGCAGGGGAGATACTCTCCTACGTAGTTCGAGCCAATTGGGTGGTAGAATTTTCGGCGGTGCTTTCCGTTTACGTCTAGATAATAACTTTGAGAATCAGCCAAATATTTCCGAATATTTTTTCTACAAACGTGACGGTCGATTTCGTTATCAGGTAGGTAAACAAAGAGTAGGTTTGCACCCTCTCCTTAATGGAGTTGGTCTTACTGGGTTTCAACTTGGTTATAGTAATCTCCCTGAAGATAGATTTAATCCAAGTTATAATGCTAACGAACTCGTACCTAGACGTTCTCGACCAGTACAAACCTTTCGCGGTCAAGCCCCACCAGCTAGTTTTGTCCAATTGAGAGTTGGGGGTATTCCCATAGCCCAACAGCAAGTAGGGTTTGACGGGCGATATGAATTTCTTGATGTTAGATTACCTGTGGGTCAAAGTAAAGAAATTGAAATTGCAATCTTTGATCGCAATGATTTACGTGTACCTAGAGATATTCGTTCCGTTAGGTTGAATGCTTCTGACCTGTTGTTACCATCCGGAGGTAATGTCCAACTAGCAGGTTTAGGATTTAACGGTAACCTGGTTCAAGATAGTTTATTTGATGATTACACCTCTTCTGATGAAGGAAAACCAGTTGGTTTTTATCAATTACGCCAAGGTCTTACTAATAATCTGACTCTTGAGGGTTCCTTGCAAGCAGTTCCTGATGCTTTACAGGGACAAGCTGGTTTGGTGTGGCGTTTAGCCAATCCAATCATTTTATCTGCTAGTGTGGGTAGTTCCCGTGGCGAACTTGGTTATGCTGCGGACTTGGATATGGAATTTGATAAGCTGGAAATCAATGCAAATTCCCAGTCTTTACCTGAAGGATATCGTATTAACAGTACCGGAGAACGCTTTAACCACAGCTTGGAAGCAAAATATCGCTTTAGTAATAAATTCAGCCTGGGTGTAATTGGTCGCAGTCGTCAAGATGGAGGTAGCTCAGCAGATTATATTTTGCCAACTTTTTTTGCTAGACCTTTTTCGACTCTCTCTTTAAACGGTAGACCAGATATCAATGGAGATTATTTATTCAACGCTTTCTTTAGACCGAGTAACTCCACAAGATTATCTTTTAATACCTATGGTGATGCCTACATTTCCAATTTAAGATACGATTTAAATCGTAATTACCAAGTATCTCTGGGAAGCGAATTCGGTCAAGGTTTAGCTCCCCGTTACTCAGTCAATTTTGGTCGTTCCCCCAGAAGTTTACAACAACTCAGTTGGAATTTGGGACTAGCTTACAGCGATGGTGAATTCGGACCATTGGTAGGTGCAAGCATGCAAGTACTTCCCGGTTTATTTGCAAGACTTGATTATCAAGGAATTCCTTCGAGGGCTAGGAATGGTTTTGGTGGTTTAGATGACGGTAGCTTGTCTGTGTCATTGATCTCGGATCTATCCTTTGCAGGTGGTAAAGTTGCACCAGCAAGAGCTAGTGGAATTGGTAAAGAGCGAGGCGCGATCGCTGGAAAATTAATAATAGAAGATAAAAAGAAAAATTGGGATTTAGAGGGCTCTATTGTTAGGGTTTATGACAAATATAATAATTTGGTCGGTAGTTCAAAAACTAACAAGGATGGCAATTTCTTTATTGGGAATTTAAAAGTAGGTCTACATGTGGTGGAATTAGAAACAGAAGAGCTACCAATAGAAATAGCAGTTCCAAAGACTAGTATGGTAGCTGAAGTTGCTAGTTCTGCGGTAACCCGGCTTAATTTTCCAACGAGAATAGAATATGGTGTTGCGGGGCGAATTACTGATACCGCAGGTAAAGCAATATCCCAAGTTAGAATAGAATTAATAAATCCTTCTGGGGCAAGAGTATTATCCGGCGTTACGGATAAATTTGGTCTATATCGCCTTGATGGAGTTCCTGTTGGCAAATATACATTACAGATTTCTCCTCAGGAAAACCTAAGTAATCAAAGACAGCTACCCAAACGCAACATAGAAATTCGCAACGAATTTGTTTACCACCAGAATCTGCAACTACCTATTTCTACAGCAACGAAAGAAAGCAAGAAAAATTGATATTTGGGGATTAGAGATCGAGATTTGGGGATTAGAGATCGGGATATTCGAATTGGTAATTAATGGTAAATCTCAAGCAATTTAGAACAGCAATTTTACTTTGCATCAAAACCTTTCACCTAGTGTTTGGTTTAATTATCTTGCGAAGGGACAATTTCATGTCCAACTTCAATTACCATAACCATATAGATATAAAATACTTTCTTCAAGGGAATCAAAAAATTTAGTCAATGACTTAAATTAGTGCCCACTATTGCCCATTACCCAATTTCCCTCAGATAATCATGCCAAAGTCAAAAAAGAACCTTAATAATCAAAACATTGATAATCAAAACTTTGATAATCAGAACATTAATAATCCAATAGATTTGACCAATCCCAAATATTATCTCAACCGGGAATTGAGTTGGCTCGAATTTAATAGCAAGGTACTCCACGAAGCTTGCGATCCACGAACTCCTCTCCTAGAGCGTCTGAAGTTTTTAGCAATATTTTGTTCAAATCTAGATGAGTTCTTTATGGTGCGGGTTGCTGCATTAAAGCAACAGGTAGAAGCAAAAGTAAGCAAATTAACTTTTGATGGGCGCACTCCCCAACAGCAACTAGATGAAATTAGCTTTGCACTACGTCCTTTAGTTACTCAACACAACCAACATTTTGAGCAAGTACTCCGTCCCGAACTAGTAAAACATGGGATACATATCCTAGACTACATAGATCTATCCGAGCAGCAAAGGGATTATTTAAACAATTATTTTGAAGAACAAATATTTCCTGTTATTACCCCTCTTGCAGTTGATCGCAGTCATCCATTTCCTTATATTTCTAACCTCAGTTTAAATTTAGCTGTTGTTATTAAAAATCCAGAAACCGAACAGGAATTTTTTGCTCGAGTCAAAGTTCCCAGAGTCTTACCCCGATTTATACCCTTACCATCTGATTTAAGCAGTAACCGCAACGGTAAATCCATTGTTTGGACGGGTGTTCCCCTAGAACAAGCAATTGCTCACAATTTAGAGTATTTATTTCCGGGGATGAATATTCAAGAATATCACCCCTTCCGAATTACCCGTGATGCTGACTTGGAATTAGAAGAAGATGAAGCCGATGATTTACTTTTAGCCATCGAACAAGAATTACGCAAGCGTCGAGTTGGCGGAACTCCGGTTCGCTTAGAACTTCAATCCCAAACTCCAGAAATTATTCGTAACCGACTTTTGCAAGATTTGAATTTGTCTGATAGCGATGTTTATCAGGTGGAAGGTCTTTTGGGATTGCGAGATTTAATGTATTTCTTGTCACTCCCACTTCCAGAATTAAAAGACCAACCTTGGCGTTCTGTAGTACATCCAAGACTACAAGTACTTAGAGAACCTAATACCGGTTCTGGATTACTTAAGCTTGATGAAGGTCAGGATATTTTTTCTGTGATCCGAGAGAAAGATTTATTAGTACATCATCCCTACCAATCCTTTACCCGTTCTGTTGTAAGATTTATTACAGATTCGGCCCACGATCCCGACGTACTAGCAATTAAGATGACCTTGTACCGGACTTCCGGTGATTCACCAATTGTAGATGCTTTAATTGCAGCCGCGGAAAATGGCAAACAGGTGTCGGTTTTAGTTGAATTGAAAGCACGTTTTGATGAAGAAAATAACATCTATTGGGCAAGACGTTTAGAAAGTGTAGGAGTTCACGTAGTTTATGGTTTAGTGGGACTGAAAACCCATAGTAAAATCGTTATGGTAGTGCGACGAGAAAAAGAACGCATCCGTCGTTATGTACATATTGGAACCGGAAACTACAATCCGAAAACAGCCCGACTTTATACAGATTTAGGTTTACTTAGCTGTCGTGAAGATTTAGGAGCAGATCTAACAGATTTATTCAACTACTTAACAGGTTATTCCCGGCAAAAATCCTACCGACAGTTGTTGGTTGCTCCGGTCAATATGCGCGATCGCTTCATGAATTTGATCTATCGGGAAATAGAAAATGCCCAAAAAGAGCTTTCTGGAAGGATTGTAGCTAAGATGAACTCCCTCATCGACCCACAAATTATCACCGCATTATATGAAGCTTCGCGAGCGGGAGTAAAAATTGACTTAATTGTACGGGGAACTTGCTGTTTGCGTCCTGGATTGAAAAATATTAGTGAAAATATCAGTGTAATCAGTATTGTAGGTCGTTTCCTAGAACACTCGCGGATTTTCTATTTTTACAATAACGGACACGAAGAAATTTACTTCGGTAGCGCAGATTGGATGCCCCGCAATCTAGATCGGCGAGTAGAAGCTATCACCCCCATACAAGATCCTGACATAGCAAAAGACTTACAGGAAATTTTAGGGATGATGTTAGCAGATAACCGTCAAGCTTGGGAATTACAGTCTGATGGTAGTTATATCCAACGACGTCCCGGCGATTGTCCAGAAGCTGTCTCCCAAAAAAAACTTATGTCTATGGTATTAGTTTCAGCTACAATTCCTCCTAATTTAATCAGTCCAAAGCAAAATTAATTTTCACCAGATAGTTAAATTGCAAAAAATATTGAGGTAGTCCTAATGTATCAGTTGATTAACTCTTGTTAGCTTTAATTATAAAATTAAAACTTATTCAACCATAGGATAGAGTCAGTTGCGGTGCATGTTCGCATAGACTATAAAAGTTACTGTAAATTGAGTTTAATTTTACTTCAATGTTAATGTTATCCTGTAAGTCTTCTATCTTGCGGGTTCTAATAGTTGACGATCACGAACTTACTCGTTTAGCTCTGAAATTTGCTTTTTCTCGTGAAGAAAATATTCAGATTGTAGGTGTGGCAGAAAACGGGAAAGAAGCGATAGACATCGTCAAACGTTTCCCACCAAATGTGGTTGTCCTGGATTTACAAATGCCAGTAATGGATGGTTGGATTGCTTCCAATCAGATCAAAACTATTGTTCCTGATACAAAAATAATTGCTTATTCTTCACTCGAAGAAACTAAATATCATGAAAAAAAAGTAACAGCTAGTTTGGATGCTTTTTGTAAAAAAGATGCCCCTACAAATGAACTAATCTCTTTGATTAAAAAATTGGGGGAGAACAGTATAAATAATTCAGTAACATGATCGAACGGTCGAGCATATTTGCAAGTTATTTATCAATACATAGACAAAATCGTTTCAGGGTCAATAGGAAGTCGCATATGTGTTTTCTACCAATGCGTCGGTAGTACATCTTGGGTTTTACTACCGGCGCAATTTCCAGGGTTAACTATTGCTTTTAATCTAATTTAGGATCGATTATTTTCAGATTCATTAAAAGTACGTTCATATTCGTCAATCAACTCATCCATTTCTTCTAAAGCTTGATTTACGTCAATTCTTAAAGTACCTAAATTTGGTTTTTCAAGAAGACCTAGCAAATAATCTCTTTTACTTCTAATTTCAACTACTTTTTCCTTGATTGTCTGCGCGTCCATCATTACTCTCCAACACAAATTAATTTTTTTCAGCCTAAAGCTCTATCCCTACTTTACTTTACTAGCTTTACCTTTAAAGAAATTATAGATGCCTGGTAGTTGGGTTGGATAATTACAATTAGCTTTTTCTTGTTAATTAACCTTCTATCATTGCTCCATAAGTAAATATCTTGGCAAGGTACTTATAATAAACGATGATAGTAAAAATGAAGTAATAATAATTAATACAAAAATTAAAATTATGTTGCGCCAGATTTCTTTAGGGACTTTGGGTCTAAGCATTGGTGGAGTTCTTGTCATAGTTGGTTTTGTCGCCTACGCTACGGATAATGCGACCCTTAACCTTGCTGGATTTTTTTATGGTTTTCCTTTATTACTTGGAGGACTAGCATTAAAAGCTAACGAACTCAAACCAATAAAATTTACCCAACCAACCACACCAGAGATTTTGGCATTACGGGAAAAACAAGCGACCATAACTCAGAATAAAATTCGCAAAGACATTACCAGATATTGTTACGGTCAAAATGTACATTTTGATCGAGCCTTATCTTACTTAGGTCTTGGTTCAACGGATGACGATTTACCTGAAGTTACTGGTTTAAGAGAAACAGAAACAGAAGGTGCTTACACGATTATTCTAGAATTTAACTCCCCAGAATTTTCTATTGATGTCTGGAGAGAAAAACACGAGAAAATGATTAAGTACTTTGGTCCCGGGGTAGACGTAGAAATTACAGAAGTCGGTGAAGATCGAATTGAATTAGCATTGATCGCTTTACCAGAGGAAAAAGCTAGTTAAAATTTCAAGTATGCTTCACATTCGCGATAATTTTCCTGATAATTTTTTGATATATAACCTTTGGTAGTTGCAAACCTAATAAAATTTGAGATTTATTAAATCATGAATTAATCAAATACATGCTTTTGGGCGACTTTCCAGTAACGAGAAAAGCGTTTGAGGTCAATGAAACCGTCATAGTCAAAAAATGGCTTGGTCTCATACACCTCTAATTTTTTGTAACGTTCAATTTCATCGCAAATACTATCAAAGCGAGGACTGGGAGTGTCGACAGTAATAACTTTACTAGCATTATTTTCTACCGCAAAAGCTAAAACTTTATTGACAATATCACCACGACGGATTGTGACAGGTAACTCCAATAAACATTCATAAATAAAAGTAATTCGTTTAAGACCAATCTGCCATTCTTCGAGCAGTGCGTCATCCCATATCCAGACTGCGGGAGAGTTGGGATATTCCTCAAATGCTGGGTTTTTCGGACTCAAACAATCCCCATGTACCCAGATAACTTGTTCTGACATGAAATGTGATATTAACAGCTGGAAACATTAATGTTAATAACTATAGCCTTTAAAAAGGTAGTATCTTGCATCTTTCCCGATCTGAAAGTTAAAGCTTTTCCACCCTGCGGGTTAGCTGCACCGGATAGCGCTGATGAATTAGCGCGGGTTAGTCGCCGCGCTGTTCCCAGTTTTCTGTTCCCTTCTATAAGCGACGTGTAGCAATTTTAAAGGAAATCGATCCAATAACCGAGTTCTTCTAATGTTAATTCTTCACTCCTTTTGTTTTCTACAACTCAAAAGTGTAAATAATGGTCAGTAATTAGAAGCAAATTCCAGACAAAACTTATAATCACTATAAATTGTAGGTGATATATAGTACAATAATGTATGTTTTTATTACAGTTACCTACTACTTGATTCCTTTTTCTAGTATTTGCGCAGAAAAATGGAATTTATACTCAAATACCCCAATACCTATGAACTTTTGGTAGCTTTTTAGTGATTTGCTGTTCCATGGTTGTAAAATGTAAAAAAAATCTGAGTCATAAGTTCAACACATATAATAAAGTGTTCCAGAGGATACGATATTATTTGTTTACAGGGAAAGGGTAAAATATTTTTATTTTCAAAGCCTCAAGAGAATAACTATGACGATGCATCATTCTTTGCAACGTGCATTTTTCAACCGCAATGCTTTAAAAGTTATCAGTGGTTTGAATAATTTCAATTCCAAAAGCGTTGCCGCGACTGTTCAAGCAGCACATCATGGTGGTGCTACTTTCATTGACATTGCTGCAGATCCTGCATTAGTTAAGACAGTAAAACTATTGACGAATATACCTATATGTGTATCGGCAGTAGAAGCAGAAAAATTTGTTACATCTGTAAATGCTGGTGCGGATCTCATTGAAATTGGTAATTTTGATTCTTTTTATGCCAAAGGGCGTAAATTCGAAGCTGAAGAAGTGTTAGCACTCACAAAAGAAACTCGTGCTCTTCTTCCGAAAATTACTCTTTCTGTCACTGTTCCTCACATTCTTAAGTTGGATCAACAGGTGGAATTAGCAGAAGAATTGGTAAAAGCAGGTGCAGATATTATTCAGACTGAAGGTGGTACTAGCAGTAAGCCCAATAATCCCGGAACATTAGGATTAATTGAGAAAGCTGCCCCTACTTTGGCTGCTGCTTATGAAATTTCTCGTGCTGTTTCGGTGCCGGTATTATGTGCTTCTGGTATCTCCAGTGTGACAGCACCTCTTGCGGTTGCGGCTGGTGCGGCTGGTGTAGGTGTAGGTTCGGCAATCAACCAACTCAATAGTGAAATTGCAATGATTGCTGCTGTTAGAGGTATAGTCGAATCATTAATGGCTAACCGCACAAGAATCAACATTCTTTAGAAAAACAGGATCGTGTTTTCTATTTGTAACTGGATTCTCAAATAACTTACAGGAACCAACAATTACAGGGAGAAAGCCTACAAGTCTATTTATGGGAATGTTGGCTCGTAAAAGATTTAATAGCAATGAAACAGGAGATTAATTTCTATTCAGTTGTGTCTATACATCTAATTACTCCAGTAAGGGTAAAAATTAGTCACTACCAATATAAGTGGTGTTAAATTAAGCACGACTAGGATTAGTGTAGTGTTTGCAACACCTACAATATGTATGGATACAACCGAGATTTATTAATGATTTGGGTCATAAATTTCCCTGTTACGGTATTTTTTGATAAATATATCCGGCAAGTAGCGCAGAATTTACCTTTAGAAAAATACGAAACCTTAAGATGTAGTAACTGAAAAACTTAAATCTCTAGTTTAAATTACTTCATCAGTATTTAAGATTATTGGGAAAAATTCGATTTTACTGGCGTCCCATTTTTGCAAGTCGATACTTTAGCATAAAAATTCATTCTTTGATTACCAAAGTGGGTATTTAAGTAAATGGTTCCCATTGTCTTGAGAAAAACTTAGCATTTTAATTAATTCAACCAACTAAATTTGCATCGCATTTTTGTTAAGTTCTGTCAGTTCACAATTTCTTTTTGGCTACCATTTTTTCTCAGAGCAAAGTTGTTGTGAGAATTTGAATCCTATATCCGTACTGCAAAGATATACACAACACATACAATACAGGTGTGAGAGAGATTCTTGCAACAAATGCTTCAGACGTTCCCCAGGAGCTGGAACGTTTTTTAGTATTTTTCTATATTTGCTTAGTTTTTGATCGCACTACCAAATATCCTTGAATATCAGATTCCTTTAGGATTCCTCTTCGCCATAAAAGGGAGCAGGGAGAGAGAACAGCGCAAGTCCCACGCTAACTTAACTCACCAGTAACATCCGAGCACATCTTCAATAATTCCGTTGTGAATCAGATCCACATCATTGATGGAAGTTGAGTCAATCGCACTTTATAGTATTTTTGTACTAAAATGAATGTATAGTAATCCATAAGGCTGGATTAACTTCAGAATCAAAAGGTTAAGGGTTTATATCTTATGGTTAAGCATTACATTCTCAGCCTCAATCCTACAGCTAAGCATGAATGGGACAGATGTGTGTTACGGGATGTTTTGAGCGCAAAACGCCCAGAAATGGCGAAATTAATTGCAGAAGCAGTTAATGCTCGATCAGGTAACTACTTAATTAGTGTCAATATTGAAGTAAAAGTATTAGAGAAAGCCGAAGCACCTCAAGCCGAACAGCTTGCACTTAATATTGCTGAAGTGAGCGAACAACCTCAATTGCAGGAAGCTGCCTAGTTAAAACATGGGATTTATAGAACTTGTCGAAGTTCAAAACTCCCAGCCTTTAGGCGGGAGATGTAGAACGAGTTAGCACGTTTACGTGCAGTCAATCTTAGGTTACGTCATGATGCCGCTGTTCCTCAATATATCTTCTAATA
>NZ_JASJDK010000203.1 GCF_030065675.1 Mastigocoleus sp. MO_188.B34
TTTATAGCGGTTTTCGGTTGAGTGTAGTACACCTCGTAGAGACGTAAAATTTTACGTCTCTACATTTGGGAATTAGAAAATGTATTTGATTCAAATGAAAACCGCTATATTTAATCCACATTCCTAACGACGTAAAACTAAGCTTTTGGTATCGCAAATATTATCGCCCAACGTCGTAATGATATAAATCAATTACACATGCGTAAGTCCTAATTTTGTTAAATCACTTTCTCGCTTGAATTACTTGCAAACTACCACCTGCATATAACTTCAGCTCCTCAACCTTGAACCCCACATCTCTGAGTAACCCAGGTAAATCGCTTCTTAACAACTTCCAAGCCGTTTCTGTTTCAAACAACCAAAAGAATACCCATAAACCGGGAACAAATAAAGGATTTGTTGGTTGATGAAAATCTACAATTGCAAATATACCTCCCGGTTGCAATATACGATATACTTCCTTGAGAATCTTTTGCAATTGTTCTGGCTGCATTTCATGTAATGCTGCACTTGTATGGACAAGGTCGAATTTATTTTCAGCAAAAGGTATATCTTCTGCAAATGCTTCCACATAATTCGCTTGAGGAACATTTTCTTTTGCCCGTTCCAGGGAAAGAGGAGAAGCGTCTAATCCAGTCACATTTCTTGATATTTTAGTTAAGATTTGTGTGGCTTGACCGCTTCCACAACATAAATCTAAAATTCTGCTATCTGAGTTAATTGTTAAGCCTTGCAAAGCTAGGTGACGAAATTTATTTTCTCCACCAACGCTCAAGGCTGCGATGCGGGAAATCCCATCATATAACCATTGGTAACGATAGCTTAATGTTCTTAAAAATGTAGCCACTGGTGCTTACCTTTCTGTTAACTTATATCTTTAATAAAGATATATTGTTAACATTAGTAAAAAAGCTGAAAAAAATTGGGGGATAAAAACTGCCATGGGTCGTGTAGGCGTATTATTATTAAACCTCGGTGGGCCAGATAAATTAGAAGATGTCGGGCCATTTTTGTACAATTTATTCTCCGATCCGGAGATTATTCGCCTACCGTTTCGGTGGTTGCAAAAACCCCTAGCTTGGTTTATCGCCACTCGGCGAACTAAAACATCTCAGGAAAATTATCGTAAGATTGGTGGAGGTTCGCCTCTACGTCAAATAACAGAAGCTCAAGGAGAAGCCCTCAGGGAGCAATTACAAAGTTCGGGGCTAGATGCTGAAATTTATATTGCTATGCGTTACTGGCATCCTTTTACAGAGGAAGCGATCGCCAGATTAATCGAAGATGGCATTGACCGTGTGGTAATTTTACCTCTTTATCCCCAGTTTTCAATCAGCACCAGTGGTTCTAGCTTCCGGCTTCTCGAGAAATTTTGGCAAGAAAATCCCAAGCTTCAAGAAGTTGAATACACTGTTATTCCATCTTGGTACAAGGAAAAGGGCTACTTGGAAGCAATGGCTGAATTGATAGCTCAAGAACTCGATCAGTTACCCAACCCCGATAATGCTCATATTTTCTTTAGCGCCCATGGTGTTCCCAAAAGCTATGTAGAAGAGGCTGGGGACCCATATCAACAAGAAATTGAGGAATGTACTTATTTGATTATGCAGACCCTCAATCGGGCGAATAAATACACATTAGCTTATCAAAGTCGGGTAGGTCCTGTTGAATGGTTGCAACCTTATACCGAAGATGCAATTGAGGAGCTTGGGGAAAAGGGAATTAAAGATTTGGTGGTGGTACCAATTAGCTTTGTCTCAGAACATATTGAGACACTGGAGGAAATTGATATTGAGTACCGAGAAATCGCCGAAGATTGTGGAATTAGTAATTTCCGTCGCGTACCAGCCCTAAATACTCATCCGGTATTCGTGAAAGCGTTAGCAGATTTAACCGCTGATGCTTTAGAAAATCCCAGTCTGACTTTAGCGCAAGTCAACCAGATGAAGAAAAAGGTCAAAATTTATCCCCCAGAGCGTTGGGAGTGGGGTATCACCACTTCTGCTGAGGTGTGGAATGGTCGGATCGCAATGATTGGTTTCATTGGTTTACTGATTGAACTTCTTACTGGTCACGGACTATTACATGCGATCGGAATTTTACAATAGGTCATTTGGTGAATTCCAAAAAAAATATACAACAGTAATTTAAGGGCGCACATTTTTGATGTGCGTCCTTACTGATCGTAAATTATCAGTTAATTTGTCAAAATTAGTTGACTTTTCAAAGCTTATCCCTAATCAGTTGACGCAGCACATCAGTCATTGGTCTTCCTGTCACCGCGCAATACTTTTCCAGTTTCTTGGCTTCCTGTGCTGCCAAATTTACAGTTAGTCGTTTTGCAACCCACTTCTTGTTAAACATTACACTAGCCCAATCAAAACACCGCAAAATTATCATAAGTGCTTAATGCCGTATATGAGCAAATACTTTTATTTGTAGCGCCGTATACGTGTTATGGGATAATGTCTCGGATGAGATTTTGCTTAAAAGGAGATGGCAGACAACCCACATCAAAAAGATTTACGTGTTTATTTAGATGCCGACATACATATGCGTCTTAAAATACTTTGTGTCAAAAAGAACCGTTCGATGAGTTCCGTAGTGGCTGAACTCGTCGAACAATGGATCGAAGAGACAGAGGAATTAGAAAGACTAGAAAGACAAAAGCGTCCTCCCAGAAACTGAAAGGACGACTAATAGAAAGATCATCTTTCCTGTATTTTAGATACAAATCCCCAGATACTCACCATCTGGGGATCAAATATACTCAGAAAACACATTAATAAGTAGGTGCTAGATCTAACTCAGTGCATATTTTTCTTGCCAATACTCACCACAGTCAGTCAACAACTAAAAACGTAAAAACTGTGTACTGCCTAGACTTCAGTTTAGCTTTTTGCTTTTAGCAAATTGGTATCATTGCATCACAACTTTTTTTTTGTTATTATTAGTAGTTACGGCGATTAAAGTATGTATGTATATTACATAGCAATAGCCAAAAAAAATCCCGAGCCAGGGAAGCTCGGGAGTCACTTGTCTGAACTGAGATATGCTTTTAGCTTAGCGCAAAGACTAAGCAATGTAACCTAAAAATGAAAATACTCTAAATCCAAATTTAAGTAAGGGTTTGGAGTATTTTTATTTGTCAAAAATCCTCTCAACAATAAAAAAAGATTGTGAGTAAAAAAGTGTGACAGTTCTATGTACAGGTAACAATAACCTACTCAGCTATTAACCTTCTTTCCGACAATAAATACTGCTTTGTCTTTACTAGGTTGCCAATTATAGTCAATTGAAAAACCGCCATCGATCAAACTTTCTTCTAATTCTTTTACCGTAAAAACCTTTGATACCCTCGGTTTATGCGACTTCCAGACACACCAAATCATTATTGATAGAGACAAAACTTCTATAGTTGCAAAAATATATCATCCATATCCTTGGTATCAGTACTTATGACAAACGCAATACCTATTGCACCTATGATGATGTTTGCCCGGCGATTTAAGTTATATTTCAATACCCGAGACAAGAGAACCATGGAAATTTGAATTTCTATCATGATTCCCTCTATCAACCATGCTTCCTCAATTAGATTGCTGTTATTACCTATCCCCGTCCTAGAGCTAGTTTATTGATAACAAGTCCAGTTCAACCGTACGCTTACGGATTGGAAACTGAATTTCTGTGACGAAGTCCGAATCACCGGATTGTTTAGGTAGTCTCAAAAAGACCAATCGCACGGGACCGGCGAAGGTATACTGATTGGCTTCGACCCATTCACCGATAGCGTTATACCCCAGCAGTTTTGCACAGGAGGCTGCAGGAGGAATGAAAGTAGCCATGGTTTCTTCTGGAAGCGATCGCTCTGTAAGGGTTATACCATCACAAATAGTAAGGGGAGCATGGGAAGTTGCATTGAGCAAACGTCCAAGTTCGATATCAGTGCGGTCGCTACTTACTCCATCTTCGTGAAGAACAATTGTCAGAGCTCCGTAGGTGGAACCATTCTCCCCAGAAAGAGCATTCATAACAGACCAACATAAATTATCTCCCGACTCAGAATTTGATAAGGTTTTACGTACCCCAATCAACCTTTGTTGGGGAACTTGCTTTACCACTACGTCACGCACATAGGTCTCCCGATCTTTAATTTGCTTTAAGCGCGATTCAATTGTGCGAATACGTTTGAGTTCGTCTAATACCTGTTGCTCTAGCTCAGCTTTTTTTATCAGTAACATACCCTGAATTTCTTCTAAGGAGATATCATCTTTAATGAATCGCCGAATTTGATCTAAGGATAAGCCCAACTCTTTGAGTGCGAGAATACGGTTGAGTGTGGGTAATTGGGTCGCACTATAGTAACGATGACCACTTGCAGGCTCAACTTTGATCGGTTGAAACAAACCAATCTCATTATAGTAACGTAGTAAACGCTTAGATACCTGGGCGACCCGAGAAAATTCCCCAATACTGTACATGGTGTTTTCGTTTTATTTTTTCTAGATATTCATCACCATAGGGGATGCCGTAACGTCAAGATCAAGTGAAGATGAAAAAA
Source organism: Mastigocoleus sp. MO_188.B34 (assembly GCF_030065675.1). Classification (GTDB taxonomy): domain Bacteria; phylum Cyanobacteriota; class Cyanobacteriia; order Cyanobacteriales; family Nostocaceae; genus Mastigocoleus. The sequence goes on from NZ_JASJDK010000203.1 coordinate 4,565, forward strand.
ATGTGGCACTATATTTTTTCAAAGCTTCTACGGAAAGAGAAAAATAAGCTGTTGTACTCTTCAAAACAATAATTTTAGTTATGGGGATCATATTCGATTTTGTTGGCGTAAGCCTGCGCTTTGCGCTTAATATACAAGGGTGCGTTAGTCCTACAACGCAATATCCTCAAAGCTTTTGGTGCGTTAAGACTTCCGTCTAATGCACCCTACTGGACTGACACAGCTAAAATAGTGCATTAGCAAAATCCAAAAATCATTAATTGAAATAAATTTTAGGACAAATCTATTGCATCATTTTAGGCGTGTCAGTCCACTACAATACCTAATTTTTTATACCCAGAGTGCACCATGAGCTAATAATAATCAAACCAGAGTCCTATATTCTGTTTTAGATTTATGATTTAAGTAGGACAGCAGCCGTATTCTGAGGAAGTGTGTAAGGTGCTCAGAAATAAGTTTTTTTCTACGGGATTTTTGATTTTACTTGTGCTGGGTATTAGCGGTTGCTCTTCCTGGAGAACCGGAATATCAAGGAACGTATCTGACTGGTCTAATCGGGATGCTACGGTTACCTGCTATTCGGGAGGTAAGGTAATTTTCGAAGGCGAATCTGATGGTAAAGTGTTTTCCGAACCAAATTCTGATGGATATATTTTGTTTGATAAGAAAAATAATGGCAAATTAACAGAAGTTTCTGGCGATTGCATTATTAGATACAAGTAATTACCAGCCTAAGATACATTTGTTAGAAAGTTATATTTTTAAGAAATTATTTTGTGCTTGAGAGAAAATAGGGAACAGAAATATTACTTTGTGTCGCAAGCTGAATGTATGGAAAGGTAAAAGATCTCAAATATCGTGGGCTAAGTATTAGAATCATTAGCAATAACATCATCTAAACCCATCCCACTAATAATATTTTCTGGATTAGCGTCAATAATATATGACAGGTGGAAATCTAGTTGAGCTTATTCTCGAGCATCTAACTGATGTACGCTGATAGCAATTTAAATTTCCAGTAACTAAGCTGCTAAAAATTAATTAAATTTCTAAAAAATTAAACTTCTAATTCAACTTTGAAAATTCTTTCAGGGGGTTTAGAAGCAGTTTTCACTTCCCAGTCAATTTCTTGGAGAAAATGTTCTGCAGAAACTGTTTCTACAACATCTACTCCCCACTCCCCAGGTTGAAGGGAAGTTGGAGAAGTGCTCAGGGGAGGGGTTGTCTTCAGTCCTCCCAATGCCAAAATACTTAGTGCAGCAGAGTTAGGTTTTTTTTGAGTTTGACGCTTTTTCCCCAAAGCTTCAGCACAAAGTTCCCCAACTTCATGGGGCGATCGCTGATGTGGGTCAAACAAAACTTCTACCATCCAATGGGGGTTATTAATCCCAGAGCAGCTAATATCACTGTAAGACTTGAGTCCATCAACAAATGTACTGACAAATTCTTCTCGACTAAGCTGAGGTACAACTTCATCCAAAATATCAAAGTTGTGGGACAGTAGCATGCGCCCTTTTTGAGTTCCTATCATTGCACTTAAAATACCTTTATTTGGTAGATACTAAACTATTTACTTTACCCGAAGTCGATTTATTAGTGGAAGTTTTGGACAGAATACTTCAATTTACAGTTGAGAAATGACTATCCGAAGTAATTAAAAATAGCAACTCGCACATAGTCGAGAAGGTTATGAATTTACTTTTATCTGTGGGACACTAGGGTTTACTATGTGTAAAATGGGACTTACCCTGTATCCTTATTTAGGTTTGGGGATATCATTCCCTCAGTCAACCTTAGGATGTAATGCTTTCACGGCTAGCAGGTAGATGATATCTCTCCTGAAATTATTAGTCTTATGACAAATCACCTGCACATCACAAAGTATACACCTGCAACTGTTAGGCTGTCTCAATCTAATCTTAGAAGCCCCTCTTCCGTTTTACTGATAATACTGGCTGTTATCCAATCGGTACCTTTATTTTTTGGTGGCTTCATGTTTTTTTCCAAGCCTGTAACAATACAAGCAAAACTTGAATGCGATCGCAATTCTCGTCAAAAAATAATTTGTGAGTTGAGTCAATTAAAAACAAATTATTTTCGGTCTGATCGAAGTGTAGTAAAAATTGAAAACCTTAAAGAAGCTCAAATCGCAGCTTATACACCTAATTTAGAAAATGTCAAAAGTTATCAGATTGTCCTGAACCATCAAAATTTAAGCACTCCATTTATGACCGATGATGACGTGGGTTTTTCATTAAATGAGACAAGAAACAAAGTCAATAAAATTAATGCTTTCATTGGTGATATTACACAAGAAAAGCTGACAACAGAGTTAATAAAAGAGCCTATTTTACTAAGAACAATTGGTATTTTCATTATTCTGCTAGTTACTATCGCAATAATATTATTAATTGTTAATTTAAGTGTCTATTCATGTATTTTATTTGATAAATCAACTGGTACAATTACTATAATTAATCGCAGAATCGGCAAGGGGCAAAAAATAACATATCCTCTGTCTAGAGTTGAATATATTATTGAAAACAAAATTTCCAAAAATCGATTCGAAAAAATTAAAAAATTAGAAGTATTACAACCAACTGATAAAATTATTGCCAGAAGTCAGATAGGTAAACAAAAAACTGTTAAACCATATTTCCATATTGTCAGTCTGAAATTGAACTCAGGTCAATGCCTATTTTTATATGATTCTCCTTACTCTTGTACTTATGAAGTAAATTTAATTAATCACTTTATCAACGCTTCGCAGAGTGAATGAAAATTAAATGATGATTAAGATATTTAAATAGCGACCGTAATAATTTTATTAAGTAGTAATTTTATTGAATAGTAATTTTATTGATGTGAAAATGGAATTATATTATGTAATATTTTTATTTAAGTTTTCATTTAATATTTATAAATTGTAAATTATTAAATACAATTGTCACTTAATGCGTTAAAGTCTAGATTTATCTAGGGTTTATAAATCCAGATCGAAATGTCAAAATATATCAACAGACGTCAATTTTTGATTTATGGCGGAGCGGCAACAAGTACAAGCTTACTACTGAAAGCTTGTGGCGGAAATTCTCCAACTACATCCAATGCAAGTAACGCATATAAAATTGCGATCGCTCTTCCCGGATCTATTACAGACAAGACTTGGAACGAATCAGGTTACAAAGGTATACAATTAGCCAAACAAAAACTGGGTGCAGAAGTAACCCACTTAGAAAAAGTATCCCAGCCAGATCAAACGGAAGTACTTTCTGATTTTGCTCGTCGTAATTATAACTTAGTGTTTGCTCACGGAGGACAATTTGATGCTGCGATTCAACAGGTTGCACCACAATTTCCTCAAACTTTTTTTGTTGGGGTAAACGGTGCAGTTTCTGGAGCTAATTTTGGCTCATTAAGAATTGAACATTCACAAGCAAGTTATCTCTGTGGAATCATTGCTGCATTGATGACTAAAAATAATAGAATAGCTTATATTAGCGGGCAAAAATTTGCTGCAACTCAAGAAGAATTCCGTGGATTAGAATTAGGAGCAAAATCTATTAAGCCAGACATACAAGTTACTTCTACTTTTACTGGTGATTGGAATGATGTAGCAAAAGCAAAAGAAGCAACTTTAGCATTAATTTCTACTGGTGCAGATGTTATATATCAATGGTTAGATAATGCTTCTGCGACTGTTTTAAAAACAGCTAGTGAAAGGGGAGTTTATGCTTTTGGTAATACCAACGATCAATTAGATATAGCTCCCAAAGCAGTCTTAACTAGCGCAGTTAAAAGAATAGATTTAGCAATTGCTTATTTAGCAGAACTTGGACAACAAAATTTACTTAAAGGTGAAGTTTATAGAATTGGTTTAGAAAAAGCAGATATTTTAAATTTGGGTAATTTTGGTAATGCGGTACCTGAGAAAATAAGAAAACAAGTACTAGATACAAAAGCTGAAATTATTTCTAATAAAATAAGCTTTAAGGAATGTCAAGAAAATGGCGAAGATACTATTTGTGTTAATTAGAAGTAAGGAGTAAGGAGTAATGAGTAAGGAGTAAGGAGTAAGGAGTAATGAGTAAGGAGTAAGGAGTAATGAGTAAGGAGTAAGGAGTAAGGAGTAAGGAGTAATGTTAGCGTAAGGGGGGCGCGACAGCGCACAGTAATAAGTAAGGAGCAATGAGTAATGAGTAACAAGTAACAAGTAATAAGTAATAAGTAATAAGTAATAAGTAATAAGTAAGGAGCAGGACTTACGCAAGTGTCACAATTGCTGGTTGGTGCGTGACGCTATAAGTCTTATTCTTACGTTCAGATATTTTCACAGCGTCACACACCCTACAGGAAAAATATGCCAGTTGCGTAAGTCCTGAGGAGTAAGAAAATCGTATCCGCTCAGTAAATCGGGGTAAGAAGAAAAAAGAAGAAGGAACAAATGTAGGGGATGTATCGTAGAATATGACCCATGACGCAAAAACCACCAGAGAAATTAGTGTCCGCATTACTGCAATCGGTTGACCCAGGTAC
>NZ_JASJDK010000204.1 GCF_030065675.1 Mastigocoleus sp. MO_188.B34
GAAGTAGTAATATAGCGGTTTTCATTTGAATCAAATACATTTTCTAATTCCCAAATGTAGAGACGTAAAATTTTACGTCTCTACGAGGTGTACTACACTCAACCGAAAACCGCTATAGTATTTTCTAATATTAGCCTGCCAGTAGTTTGGGTAATTTACTTCTGACAATTTTTAATTATTATAAACTTTGGTTTAGCTAATCATAGTTTATGATTCAAAATCATTCAGTTAATGTGCATTAATTATCAATGCAAGTAATTACTTTCTATTTATACCAGCAAAAAAATATTGGATTGCAACCAAAATCTAAGTTTTATTCCCAAATATAACTTTTACTCAGATACCCATAAATTTTTTTATTTACAAAATCAATCAAGGAGATATCATGCCACAAGAACGTGAAGTAAATATTACTCCTCAAGGAGATGCAATTGGTGTTGTGATTGGTGATTCCAACAATTTAAAAGGTATTCTCACAAAAACTAGTGGAGACCTGGCAAATACAAATAACGATACACCTCCAGTTGTTGAGCCTAGATAAGTTATAGGTTCTAATATAAGTCATTTTGCTAGCTGTATATTTTTAAGTTTCTGAATACTTAAACATTATTAATTTTCGCAAAAGAACCAGATAAATTGTTCGTTGAAAAGAGATAAGAAGTATGCAACTTCAAAAGCCTTATTTTTATCTGTAAATCTATTATTATTTAAGGAGATATAATGTCTCAAGAACGTGAAGTTAATATTAACCCTCAAGGAGATGCTATCGGCGTTGTTGTAGGTAGCTATAATAATTTAGAGGGTGTTTTGACAAAAACTAGCGGAGATATCGCTAATATTAGTAACGATCCACCCCAAGCGGTAAATTTTGCTGCTAAACCTATGAGAAAACCCTTATCATCAGAATTAGAAAAACCAATAGAAAAAGATTCTGAAATTCCAACAGGGGAAGAAACAAATACTTTCAACGAAGGTAATTCTTTAAAAATGATTAATCCAGGTGGTAGTTCAGAGATGGTTCCCAGTAACAGTGATGAGTTGCTATCAGATGAACCATAGATAAATCCAGATATCATATACCCTTTACCCTAAAGGCTAGGGAGGGTTTGGAAGGATATAAAATAAATCTCGTAGCGCCCAAAATTTATAGATTAGGGGCGCTTATGATATTTTTTCTTTGGTATTTGCTACAAGGCGACAAAAATAGATTATTCCTTAAATTTGGGTAAATCCTATACTTATTCAAACTAGACAAACATCTCAAATTGTTAAGATTATAGAACCAGAAACCTATAAAACCTAATCTCAAAAAGTGAGTTAAAAGATTATGCCATCGGGAATTGCTGTTGAAAAAAAGAAGTTGAAAAATCCTCCCTTACAACTTCATTATTTGGGTGATCGCGTATTACGTCAAAATGCAAAGCGAATTGCTAAGGTAGATGATGAAACCCGTCAATTGATACGGGAAATGCTGCAAACGATGTATAGTAATGATGGTATTGGTTTAGCAGCACCCCAAGTGGGAGTTCATAAGCAGTTAATTGTAGTTGATGTTGAACCAGACAATCCAGCTAACCCCCCATTAATTTTGATTAATCCTACGATCAAAAAATTTAGTAAAGAAATTTGTCAAGCACAAGAAGGTTGCTTGAGCATACCAGGGGTTTATATGGATGTAACCCGTCCCCAGGTAGTAGAAGTCAGCTATAAAGACGAAAATGGGCGTCCTCGGACAATTAAAGCAGGAGATCTACTTGGACGCTGTATTCAACATGAGATGGATCACCTTAACGGTGTGGTGTTTGTAGATCGTGTGGATAATTCTTTGGCTCTAGCACAAGAATTATCTAAGCACGGTTTTTCTCAACAAGCTGTAAAACCAATAGTATAGGGCGATCGACAAGTGGGTATATTAACTCCAAAAAGTGGACTACTTTTATTAGGCTCTTGCATCACCGCAATTGCAGGTGTCGGTTCAATTTTTGAACTTTCTTCTGGGAAACCAGATTATGGAGTTCAAGTTACCTCAATTATTTTAGGTTTGAGCATTCCTTTAACAGCATTATTTTTTATTGCTGCAGTTAAGGATGCAAGGGCTAATATTAAGTAAGCATCAGGTATGAATAAAGGAAAAGGGAAAGGATAAGGGAAGAATTACCCTTCGACCTTTTACCTTTACCTTTTACCTAGATCGTCATGAATCTGATTTAGAAGAATATTTCTCCAAAAGCATTTAAAGTTACTGACTTATAATATTTTTTCGTTTAATGCAGATATATTCAGGACTTACACAATTGTCACAATACACCGGTGGTGCGTGACACTCAAAACCTTATTAATATGTTCAGGTTAACTCGCTTGTGTCACGCACCCTACAAGAAAAATGTGCCGGTTGCGTAAGTCCTAATATTGTTTTATGCATCTCCATTGATCATTTTTTTATAAAAATAGTGTTAAAAGCCCCAGACATCGATTTTATTTCAGACCAAGACTAAAACAATACCTCAAAGCGATCGCGGTTGAAAAGATTGCATCACCATACTATCTGGATGAATAACGATCGCAGTTGATTCTGGTACTTCTTCCCAATCATCGGTTAGATCGGTTAACGGTTCGGAGACCACCAGACGAGCATTTTCAGAAAATATATTGCATTCTGGATTCAATTCCTCACAAGCACGCCAGTTTTTACTGTAGTAAAGTGTGCGTGACCGCCCTATAGTTGAGTAGCGAACTGCAATTAAACGCGTCCCCTCACTAATACCAAGTGTCATTTGAATTGATGAACTTTTCCAATTATCTTGGCTGATTCGTTCAATAAATCCGACCATCATTTCCAAAGCTTCGATTGGATTTTCAACTAACCCAAAAGTCAATGCGAGATAAAACATGATTTCGGAATCAGTACTTCCTTCAATAGCTGGGTAGAGTTTGGGGTCAATTCCAAAAACCAGATCTCGTTTAATATCTTGGAAATTTTCAATTACACCATTGTGAACGAATAGCCATTTACCATATCGGAACGGATGACAATTCGTTTGTTGGACTGCTGTTGACGTTGCAGCTCTTACATGAGCAAGAAATAAGGGAGATGCGATCTGTGCGGCTAAATCCTTTAAGTTAGTGTCATTCCAAGCAGGTCTGATATTTCGATAAACACCAGGAGTAGCTCTACTACCATACCACCCAACTCCAAACCCATCACCATTAGTTACAGTTTCAGAGGTACGGGCTGCTAAACTTTGTTCTATGAGAGAGTACTTTGGCTTGTAAATTAATTCTTCCAAATAAATTGGGTTGCCCAAATAAGCAAGCCATCGACACATTGAAGTGTTTTTTCACCTCAGTTTACGAATATTCTATATCACTATATTGCATATAGCTCTTGAAACATTTTCCTTGTCGGAATTCTCGAGCAAAGAATTTTTATTTCCTCAAAGCACATTGATGATTAGCCAATTATCTATACTCACTTTAGGTGAAAAAGTTAAAAATGCAACTCATGCTTAAGTGACATAAACTACCTTAGCTGTTAAAATCTGGCAACAATTCAAAATCATCAGGGTAAGAAATGAGACACCAAAAACTTTCTCCTGGATTGTTGCTTGCATTTGAAGATGTTCAGCGCGAAGGTGATGAAGCCTCAATCGCCCATAAGCGATCGCTAGGGATTGTTTTACCCAAAACATCTACTAAACCTACACGGATAGTTGTGTTTGTTTACTGCGATGAAGATACTGACTTGAGTCATTTATCAGAATTTGGAATTGAGTTCAATCAATCCCGAGGCTCTGTTCGTACAGCTTATTTACCAATTACTGCATTAGAGCAGTTATCAGAAGAACCTGCTATCCATCGTGTCAAACCATCTCGTAAGCTGGAAATGCGAATGGATACGGCATCAGAAAAAGTTTACTTACCGCAGTTTAAACAAAAACATCCTGAGTTAACTGGTAAGGGAGTTATTATCGGCATAGTAGATAGCGGTATAGACCCCCAACATCCTGCCTTTAAGGGACGAATCTTACAGATTTGGGATCAAACTCTACCGGGTCCAGGTGTCGCTGAAGGTGCTTATGGAGCAGAGTTAAAAGGTGACTTGCTCAAGATATCCCAAGATACTAACGGACATGGAACCCATGTAGCAGGTATTGCTGCTAGCGATCGTGGGGAATTTTGTGGTGTAGCTCCAGAAGCACAACTAGTAATCGTCAAAACCGATATGCAAGATGCTCATATTGCTGATGCGGTACGCCACATTTTCCGCGTTGCAGATCATATGGGATGTCCTGCGGTAGTAAATCTCAGTTTGGGGGGACATGCAGATGCTCACGACGGTAGCGATTCATTATCCCAAATTATTGATGCTCAAACAGGTCCAGGGCGAATAGTTTGTTGTGCTGCAGGTAATGAAGGTAATGATAATATTCACGCCCAAGCGGTGGTAAAAAGTAAAAATAACCATACAATGCGCTTTCAAGTACCTCCTCATCAAGCTGGTATTGTTTGGCTTAATGGTTGGTATGATGGCGATTCTGAATTAGAAATTGCTTTGCGTTCCCCTAATGGTTTTGTTACCCCCTTCCAAGCAGTTAACTCTCAAGGAAATCCAGCCAAGCAATATAAACTATTTGATTCTCGGATAGAAATGGTCACTCCAGGTCCCGATCCTGCAAATGGCGACCATAATTTCTTCGTACAAATTCGTGGTCAAGGGTGGGGACGTTTTTCTGGACCAGTAACGGGTGGTGTTTGGCAATTACGAGTTCGTAATACGGCTTGTAAAGATGTTCGTTTGGATGTGTGGACTTTGGATGATACTGGAGGTTCTGTATTTTTTACTGGGAAAAGTGTTAGTGATGCAGTTAAGATTGGTTCCCCAGCAGCTGCAAAGAGTTCTGTTACCGTTGCTTCCTACACCAGCAAAGTTAAATATATTGATATTGATGGTGAAGAAAGAGAAATGGGCTTGGAGTTGGATACCATTTCTGAATTTAGTAGTGAAGGTCCCCTGCGAAATAACGAACAAAAACCTGATGTTGCAGCACCTGGAGCAATGATTATTTCTGCTTTATCTTCCCAAGCAAACTTCAATCGCTCAATGATTCATAATTCTGAGTTTTTGGCTCTCGCAGGAACTAGCATGGCTGCTCCTTTTATTTCTGGTTTAATTGCACTCCTATTACAAAGAAATCCTAACCTCGATCCTGCATCAATCAAAGAAATACTGAAAAAGCACTCTTCCATTCCCGAACAAGCCCCAGGAAGCTTTGATCGCAAATGGGGTTTTGGACTAATCAATACTGAAAATCTTTGATTGGGGATTGGGGACTGGGTGGGGTGAAGACTGGGAACCAGTGGCTTAAAAGCGGCGACTGGAAAATTAGGAAGATCGAATTTCTTTCCAATCCCTAATACCTAATCCCCAGTCCCCATGAACTACCAAAAAATAGATGCAGCTTTGGCTATGGCTATCAACCAAGTCGAAAACCCCTATCAACGTTTGTTCATCATTTTTATTCATACTCAGCCGATTTTAGAATCTGCAGCCGAAAATTTTTTAATTGATTTGGGTATCCGTAAAAAAACTGAAGCCGAAACAGTATTTACTGCTACTGTATCTGCCCATACAATTTCTGAATTATCCGACCAGAATTGGGTTAAACACTTGAAACTTTCGCAAAGACTGCGTTTTGTGAATCAGGGTTAATTGCGTAAATCTTGGTTCGATTTATGGTTATCAACAAAAATTGATACATTCTTGATTAGTTATAAATTCAAATATTCTACCTAATAAAGCCTTTAAGCATAAAAACTTAACTTGGATTATTTTAGATCCCCCTTACCAGTTGCTTAACTCACAACATAAACTGTAGGTGGGATTTGAAAGGCAGTCGGGAGATATGTTGTGAAAAAAGTTTTATCAATCATTTTAGGTGGTGGCGCTGGTACTCGTCTTTATCCACTAACAAAGCTCCGGGCTAAGCCAGCAGTTTCTCTCGCAGGAAAATATCGTTTAATTGATATCCCTGTTAGTAACTGCATTAATTCGGAGATATTCAAAATCTATGTTTTGACGCAATTTAATTCAGCTTCTTTAAATCGTCATTTGTCATCTACTTATAATTTTTCGGGTTTCACTGAAGGATTTGTCGAAGTTCTCGCAGCTCAGCAAACTCCAGAAAATCCTAGTTGGTTCCAAGGAACAGCTGATGCGGTTCGCAAATATTTGTGGTTATTCGAAGAGTGGGATGTAGATCAATTCTTAATTCTTTCCGGCGATCATCTTTACCGCATGGATTATGCCAAATTTGTACAGCGTCATCGGGAAACTGGAGCAGATATCACTCTCTCAGTCATTCCTGTAGATGCAAAACGTGCATCTGATTTTGGCTTAATGAAAATTGATGATACCGGTAGAATTGTTGATTTCAGTGAAAAACCCAAGGGTGAAGCACTAGAGAAAATGTGGGTTGATACTTCTATTTTGGGCTTATCTCCAGAAGAAGCAAAAGAACAACCTTATATTGCTTCCATGGGAATATATGTATTTAACAAAGACGTTTTGATAAGGCTACTCAAAGAATCTGCCGAAAAAACTGATTTTGGTAAAGAAATTATTCCTGATGCTTCTAAGGATCACAAGGTTCAAGCTTACCTGTTTGACGATTACTGGGAAGACATCGGTACGATCGAAGCATTTTATCATGCCAATTTGGCTTTGACCCAACAGCCTAAACCCCAATTTAGTTTTTATGACGAAAATGCACCGATTTACACTCGTCCCCGTTACTTACCCCCCTCAAAATTATTAGATTGCAAAATTACCCAATCAATTATTGGTGATGGCTGCATTCTGAAAAACTGCCGAATAGAACATTCGGTTTTAGGTGTAAGAACTAGAGTGGAATCAGACTGCCTAATCGAAAATACAATGATTATGGGCGCTGATTACTACGAAGAATTTGCGGAACGACAGTCTAATTGCGATAAGAACAAGGTACCTGTAGGAATTGGTGCTCGAACAGTCATTCGGGGTGCGATCGTTGATAAAAATGCTCGCATTGGTTGTGACGTTAAAATCATAAATAAAGACAACGTACAAGAAGCCGAACGGGAATCATTAGGTTTTCACATTCGCAATGGTATCGTTGTAACTCTCAAAAATGCAGTAATTCCTGATGGAACTATTATTTAGCGTTTGAGTTTAACGATTGGTATTTGGGGTATATGCTCCGCATGATATCGAAAATTAGGGATTAGGGATCGGGGAAGAGAAGCTTTCTGTTACTCAATCCCTAATCCCCAATCCCATATTGTTTTTCAGCCATGGGTACGGAAATTTCCTGCTTTCTATAAGTAAGAACCGCACGCTTATTTTATTTTATTTTTGTTAATTTAAAGTCAGACTTTATTTGTCCCAAATCGTGAATTTCCCAATTCTCCGGACTAAATATAAAGAAAATATAAGTATAACTTCTACAGGAGGCTGGTAGATGGATTCAACCAACTTCAAAGACTACTACGCTATTTTGGGGGTGAGCAAGAGTGCGGATCAAGATCAGATAAAAAAAGCATTCCGTAAGCTAGCAAGAAAATATCACCCAGATGTTAATCAGGGTAATAAAGACGCAGAAGCTAAATTTAAACAAGTAAATGAAGCTTACGAAGTTTTGTCAGATCCTGAAAAACGGCAAAAATACGACCAATTTGGTCAATACTGGAAGCAAGCAGGTCAAGGATTTGGTTCTGGTGGAGTTGGTTTTGATGCGGGTGGCTTTGATTTTAGTCAGTACGGTAGTTTTGATGATTTTATCAATGAATTATTAGGTCGATTTGGTGGTGGACCTAGAAGTAGCAGTCAAAGTTATTCTTACCGTAATGCTGGAACTTCAGGTTTTGGCGGTGGATTTAACGATTTTGGTTTCCAAAATGCGGCTTCCAGTGCGAATCGAGATAGTGAAGCCATTGTTAATTTAACCTATTATGAAGCTTTTCATGGCGTTCAAAAGCGTTTCAGTTTGGGAAATGAAACCATCGATGTTCGGATCCCAGCTGGAAGTAAACCTGGTTCCCGTTTGCGTCTGAGGGGAAAAGGACCACTCAATCCCATAGCGAAACAACAGGGGGATTTATATCTTAAAGTTGAATTACAACCCCATTCTTTTTTCCGCTTTGATGGTGATAATTTAGTTTGTGAAGTACAAATTACTCCAGATGAAGCGGTTCTTGGTGCTGCAATTGATGTTCCCACACCGGATGGAATGGTTAATGTTAAGTTACCATCAGGGGTACGCAGCGGTCAGTCTTTACGCTTACGTGGAAAAGGTTGGCGTCAACCTCAAGGAGAACGTGGTGATCAGTTAGTGAAAATTTCGATCGCCACACCTAGGGATATTTCAGCCACTGAGCGTGAGTATTATGAAAAAATCCAATCCATTCGAACTTTCAATCCTCGCAGTCATTTGCAAAATATTCGGCTTTAAATTGAATATTTATTAATATTTAAATTTACTAATATTTAAATTTAAATAGGGCTTGCTGAAAAAGCGATCGAAAAGCAAGATGAAGATTGGTTAGTTATTCAATCAAGAACAGAAAATAATGATAATAAATTGAGCATCACCTTTTTTATTTATTCAGCAAGCCCTAATTATAGCGGTTTAGCTGTAAGACCTGTAACCGCTAACTACCAAGATATGCACCTAAATTTCTGGCGTTGCATCGTTGCGGGATGATTTATAATTGAGGGAAAATTCCTATGGTAGCGATAAGCGATAGCTCGCATAGCATCGTTAATACAAAAAATGGAAATTAATTGTCCAAAATGCGGAGATAATAACATTAGAAAAAATGGGCACAGAAGAGGAAAACAAAATTATCAATGCAAGAATTGTGGTCGTCAATTCATTGAGTCTTATGAGGAAATA
>NZ_JASJDK010000074.1 GCF_030065675.1 Mastigocoleus sp. MO_188.B34
AAGATAAATGACTCTGACCTGAATGGCACTAAGAGAAGATGTAATCCTTGCGCTTAAGGGAAGTGTGGGGAGAAGTGGTAGAAAAGGGAGGGGAGTTTAATTAACGCAACTTGTTATATAAAGCTACCTCCCACACTTCCCACACTTCCCATATCTCCCACACTTCCCACACTCAAGGTTTGTTCACGCACGCTACGTGCGAATGAGCCTTAACGAGGGTGCCATTCGACTCTGACCCCCAATCCCCATTACATAAAGATATGATAAGCATTTTGATATGCATCATATAAGTTGCTATAATAATTACCCGGCTTCAAAAAGAAACCGGGTTTATTCGAATGCAAAAATTCTCATCGGGGTAAAAACGTTTTTAGAGCAAACAATTACCTGTATTAATTTATTACTCTGGTAATTTATTACTGCTTCAAAATCAGTGTTTTACTCAATGGGAAATTGGTAAATTGAATTTTTGATATTTCTTAGATCTAAGAATTTTAACTTGATACTTAAGCTCAAGAACCTCAAACTTAAGGGTTTTTAGACCTAAAATTTTTGACTTAACGTGAATTAACAACCTTGTAGTTTTTTCCCGTTCTAGAATCAACTTGATTTGTTCCGGTATTCGGCTCGTATGATTCTTCCTTAACTATTCCACGGGCTTTAATCAATCCAATTGCACGATTCACGCTTTCGGGTAGGATCACAACCAAACTTTTTTCTGTTGCCATATCTAAAGCTGTATTAACAGCAGTAGTTTCGTCAAGAATTGTTTGGTAGTTACAATTTCGATTAACTTCTTCGATCCCTTGGGCAATTAGGTCAGCAGCCGAACCTCTTCTGCGTCCTCTAGTATCATCATCTTCTTTGACAATGATTTTGTCGAAAATTTCTGCTGCTAGTCTACCTAACATGATGAAATCTTCGTCGCGGCGATCGCCAGGCCCACCAACAACACCAATGCGTTCTCCATCCCTCCAGTTACGAACAAAGCCACCTACGGCTTGATAGCTGTGGGGATTATGGGCATAGTCCACTAAAGCATGATGTTTCCCGAGATCGAACAAGTTCATTCGTCCTGGAGTTTGACTTACCGAAGCACGGAAAGTATTTAAGCCCAAACGGATTTGTTCAATAGAAACATTTTGCACAAATGCAGCCAAAGACGCAGCTAAAGCATTGGCAATCATAAATGGTGCGCGTCCGCCCATGGTTAAGGGAATATTCTCTGCCCGCTCAATGCGATGGGTCCAATCACCTTTGAGAATTGATAGACAACCTCGTTCATAAACCGCTGCGACTCCTCCTTTTTGGATGTGTTGTCGCACTAGCTCTGAATTAGGATTCATTGTGAAGTAAGCAATGTTGGCTTTAGTTCTCTGTGCCATTGCTGCGACTCGGGGATCGTCGGCATTGAGAACAGCATAACCGTCTGGAAAAACTGCCTCGGCTACTACACTCTTGAGATGTGCTAACTGATCAATAGTATCAATATCACCAATACCTAAGTGGTCTGACGCGACATTTAATACGACGCCAACATTAGCAGAATCAAAAGCGACTCCCGAGCGCAGGATACCACCCCTTGCTGTTTCCAGGACTGCTACCTCTACCGTAGGATCTTGTAAAATTAATCGTGCACTTTGAGGACCAGTATTATCTCCTGGCTCGACCATGAAATTACCGATATAAGTTCCATCAGTAGTCGTGTAACCAATTACTTTACCGGTTTGTTTGAAAATATGGGCTAAAAGTCGAGTAGTTGTGGTTTTGCCATTGGTACCAGTAACGCTGAGAACTGGAATGCGACTGGGTTTATCGGATGGAAATAGCATATCCATAACTGCACCAGCTACATTACGGGGTACCCCTTTGCTAGGAGCTACATGCATCCTAAATCCAGGTGCGGCATTGACCTCTACAATTACACCATCGACTTCCCGTAGTGGGCGACTAATATCCGTAGTAACTATATCTATTCCGGCAATATCTAACCCAATAATCTTGACTATTCGTTGTGCTAGCCAAAGATTCTCTGGGTGAATTTGATCTGTACGATCTACAGCAACACCACCAGTGCTTAAATTAGCTGTTGCTTTCAGATAACATACTTCCCCTTCATCGGGAACGCTATTAATGGTCAATCCTTGTTTTTCTAGTAACTGGTAACTAGTACGGTCTAATTCAATACGGGTCAATACGTTGTCATGTCCGTCACCGCGATTGGGATCTTTATTAATTTCCTCAATCAATTCAGCAACAGTCGATCTACCGTCACCAATGACATGAGCAGGTACTCGTTCGGCAACAGCAACCACCTTACCATCGACAACTAAAACGCGATGATCTTGACCGAGGTGGTAACGTTCAACGATGATAGACCGGGAAATTTGTTTGGCAGCATCATAAGCTGTTTCTGCTTCATCCCAGGTTCTAATATCGATTGTAATTCCCCGCCCGTGATTGCCATCAAGGGGTTTAATTACAATAGGGTAACCACCAACATATTCAATTGCGTCTTCTAGATCGTCTAAAAAATTAATAACAGTGCCTCGAGGAACTGGAACTCCAGCACTGAATAGAATGCGCTTAGTAGCTTCTTTATCACAGGCTAGTTCTACGCCAAGGATGCCGGTATTATCGCTCATGGTTGCCTGCATCCGCTTTTGATTGACGCCGTAACCAAGCTGAATTAAAAAGCGTGCCCCCAGTTGCATCCAGGGAATACCTCTTTTCTCAGCTTCCTTAACAATTGCCTCTGTAGAAGGTCCTAATGCTGCATCTCGCCAGTAGTCTTTGAGGTCTTGCAGGTCTTGCTCTAATTCTGCTTTTGGATAGCGTCCTCGCTCAATAATGCTTTGGCATAACCGCACTGCAGCCCTACCTGCATAGCGACCAGCTTCCTCATTCAGATACTCAAAAACTACCTGGTAAACTCCAGGTGTTGCTGTTTCGCGCGTACGACCAAAGCCACAACGCATTCCAGTCAGTTCTTGTAATTCCAAGGCTACGTGTTCTACCACATGACCCATCATCGTGCCTTCTCGTACCCGCATCAGGAAACCACCACGACAGCCCGGAGAACAATAGTGGGCTTCCAGACTGGGCAGTGCCTCAACTAATCCTTCATAAAAACCGGGTATTTCATTCGAGGGCGTCTCAGCAATGTTTTCTAAATCGAGGCGCATGACGATGAGCTTGTGGCGTCGAATGCTCCAATAGTTGGGGCCGCGTAAAGTCTGGATTTTGAGGATTCTCATGGGAATAGGGTAGATGGAGATTCGGAACCAATATTCTAGTTTCCTACTGAAATTGACCGCTTAACTGTTCGCTGCAAACAGTTTTTTATTCTTTTATAGTATTACTGTCACTCTTTTTATCTGCAACGTAAAAAATCGCGGTCAATTCAGTGTAACTCCCAGTACTGCTTGTCGTCAGCTGGGAATTCGATAGACAGAAGGTAGTACGGTACGCTGGTAAAGATGAAAGCGATCGCCGTGGCTCAGAATGTGTAGGCGTAAATTATGTAGGTTGAGGGGATCGCTAGCACCGACATGAGATTCGTTTGTGTGAGTCATCTCAGTTGGATCTACTATTGTCACGCTTCCCTTACCCATAACATGCAGCCAACCATCTTTCTCAAACATGGCACAAGTATCTTCATCAATCCCAATGCCAATTCTATCTGGATGGGATGCTAAAGCACTCATTAATCGTACCATTCGATTTCGATTGTGAAAGTGCTGATCGACAATTATTTCTGGGATCAGACTTAAACCTGTTGCCATATCTACCAAGGAGCGGTTGGGTGATTCGCCACTACCACCACCAGCAATCATATGATGCCCCATTACGGCTGCACCGGCGCTAGTTCCAGCTAATGTTATTTGTCCTCCCCGGACTCTTTGCCGGATTATATCCATGGCACGGGTATCAGCTAATACTCCACACAAACGGAGTTGATCTCCCCCAGTTAAGAATACACCGCTACAGGCCTCAAGGGATTCTTTTATGTAGGATGAATCACAGTGGTCTCTTTCTCGAATGTCTAAAATGTCAGCCTTTTCTACGCCCATATCCTTAAAAATACGGACATAGCGCTCGCCAATAATACTTGGCTCTCGGGATGCAGAAGGAATAATTGTTATATATGCATCGTTTGCTCCAGCCCGACTAAAAAAAGTTCGGAGAATTTCGCGTCCATGAACTTTGTCTTCTGCACCACCGATAACCATAATGGCGGTCTTAGTTGCTTGGGGTGTCCTCATTTCCAGCCATTTAGCTTTCAATTGCCGCATTTGTGCTTCTCCTGTCAACAACTCCAGTCAATAAACAAGCGATTATTGCCTGATAATTTTTGCGCCTCGCCCATTTGAGAGCATACCGCCTCACACAGCATAAGGTGGAGCTTTGAATATCTCCTACCATTTTGAAGAATAACGGCACTATTTTCGCCCGTCTGTTTGTCCAGACTGGCAAAAAAACCCCCTGGGGCGAAAAATTTATATACGCTTTTTTTCTAAGGCTGACTCGATGCATCCTTGAAGTTGTTAACCCGGTCAGATAAATTATTTAAATTTAGATGTGACAATATTTAAACATAAATTAAGCATTAGCGAAAACTTTTGTTCGCACCAAAACTCAAATATTTCTATTATTTTTAAACGCTAGCGAGGGAGATAATATTTGTTTTACACCATTTAGTCTTCTATTTATGCTCGAATTCCAATTTAATATTTTTGTGACTATTCCAATATAAGATTAGTGTCCTTCAATACGAAATACTGTGCGCTTTGATATAGTTACGCTCTTTCCTGATTGTTTTAATTCTGTTTTAAATTCTGGGCTTTTGGGTAAAGCCTTGGCAAAACAGATCGCCCAAGTAAATCTCGTAAATCCGAGAGATTTCACCACCGACAAGCATCACAAAGTTGATGATGAGCCCTACGGTGGTGGCGTAGGAATGTTGATGAAACCAGAACCCATTTTTAGTGCTGTTGAATCTTTACCTATTCTCCCACGGCGAGAAATAATTTTGATGAGTCCCCAAGGTCAAACTATCGACCAACCATTATTACGGGAGCTTTCAACAAATTTCGATCAGCTGGTGGTGATCTGCGGACATTATGAGGGAGTTGATGACCGAGTACTCCATTTAGTAACTAGGGAGGTTTCTCTGGGTGATTTTATTTTAACTGGTGGTGAAATTCCAGCGATGGCGTTGATTAACGGGGTTGTTCGCTTACTACCGGGGACAGTAGGGAAAGTTGAGTCTCTGAAGTCAGAAAGTTTTGAAGAAGGTTTATTGGATTATCCACAATATACCCGTCCGGCAACATTTCGCAAATGGAAAGTTCCCGATGTTTTACTCAGTGGTAATCATGCTGCAATTTCCCGTTGGCGTTACGAACAACAAATCGAAAGAACTAGAAAACGTCGCCCTGACATGTATAAAGCTTGGACGGAAGAAATGCAAAAGTTTAAGAGGTTTAAGAAGTGAGGGGATTGGCGACTGGGGTGAGCCCGCGCCTAATGGCGTTAGCATAGCGTGGCGTTAGCCATATGGCGACTGGGGATAGCAGCGTGCCCGCCTTGCTGCGGCATAGAGCCTGCGGCGTCGGCGGAGCCTCTGGCGACTAGGGATTGGGAGACTGTTAGGGTGTGTTAGCGCCGCATAACTTAGCGCTGCATAACGCATCATCTTCTTTGAAAAGAAGGGGGAATTTGCAACATGAAAAAGGAAAAAGTAACAAACAACAAATGAACATTCGAATTGGTAATGGTTACGACATACATCGTTTAGTTAGCGATCGCCCACTAATTTTAGGTGGTGTTAAAATACCTCATTCTTTGGGCTTGCTGGGACACAGTGATGCTGATGTCCTGACCCACGCCATTATGGACGCAATGTTGGGTGCTTTGTCCTTGGGGGATATCGGTCATTATTTTCCTCCCAGCGACCCCAAATGGGCTGGTGCAAATAGTTTAGTGTTGCTAGAGCAAGTTAATGAATTGATCCAAGAACAAGGCTGGCGAGTTGGAAATATTGATTCGGTAGTTGTAGCAGAACGTCCCAAACTAAAGCCCCATATTGAGGAAATGCGGGGAAATCTGGCAAAAGTTTTGCACTTAGAACCAAATCAAGTTGGTGTTAAAGCTACTACTAATGAAAAATTGGGTCCTGTGGGGAATCAGGAGGGAATTTGTGCTTATGCTGTGGTTTTGATTAGTGGGTAATGGGTAATTGGTAATTGGTAACTCTGGATTAATTTTTCTGGAAAATAATTCGTAGATAAATTAATTTTTTTTACAATCATAATTTTATGAATTGTAGGGGTGCACTGATGTGCGCCCTTATGGGTCTGCACTCCGACAATCAGTATATTTTTTGATTTAGAATTTCTTTTAAATCCCAACTCGGGGAAATTTGGTAAGCATTAGGTAAGAGAGCTTTTACAAGATACTGGTATCATATATTTCAATAATAATTAAAATTTCTGGTTTTAGTTAAAATTTTGGGTACTTCTTGAATAAACAAAAATACTGTGTTTCAAGTGCAAGTTTGTGCGCTACTACAAGTAAAAAATAATGGTATGAATTATTTTTTGGAATTTCCTTAATTGAAGTAATAAGTTGTTTTGAATATTTTGACTACTTAAATGATAAGAATTATTACAAGAGTAAATATTTTTCGGCGTTTGCGTTTGCCAGCAATATTAGCTGTAGTTGCAGCATTAGTTATTACAGCTTGTAATCCGGCTAATTTTCGTAGTAGTGCTGCTCAAGTATCACAGCTGGTACTTGCAGCAAGCACCGATCCAAAAACATTTAACTATGCACTAATTCAAGAGTCACCAAATGTTTCTAGTTTTACTTATGAGGGATTAGCAACTTCAAATGGAATAACGAAGGAGATTGAACCAGGTTTAGCTGAATCTTGGGAGATGTCTGAGGACAGCTTGCGTTATGTGTTTACCCTCAGAAGTGGATTGAAATGGTCTGATGGAAAACCACTTACAGCAGATGATGTGATTTTTTCATTCAATGACATCTACATGAATAAGCGGATTCCGACTTATAACCAAGATGGTCTCAAAATTGGTGTGAGTAAGGCTTTTCCTGAAGTTCGTAAACTAGACGATCGCCGAGTTGAATTTGTTTTACCAGAACCGTATGCTCCGTTTTTACGAACTATTGCAGCAGGTATAGCAATTATGCCAGAGCATGTTCTACGTAAAACTGTAGAAACAAATCAAAGCAATGGAAGACCAGAATTTCTGTCTACTTGGGGAGTAGGAACAGATCCGAAGAAAATTATTGTCAATGGTCCTTACACAATTGACAGTTACACCCCAAATGAACGGATAATATTTCGACGCAATCCCTACTATTGGCGTAAAGATGCTCAGGGCAATCAACAGCCTTATATTGAACGTATAGTGTGGCAAATAGTAGAGTCTGGTGAAACAGCTCTGATGCAGTTTCGTTCTGGTGGCTTAGATTTTATCGAAATTGCTTCTAGGAATTTTCGACTACTTAAGCGGGAAGAGAAAAAAGGTAATTTTACCATCTACAATGCCGGACCTGATTCTGGTACAACTTTTCTAACTTTTAATCTCAATAAAGGTAGTCGCAAAGGAAAACCATTGGTAGATCCCATTAAATCTCGCTGGTTTAATAATGTCGCTTTTAGACAAGCAGTAGCTTATGCTCTCGACCGCCAAGCAATCATTAACAATACTCTACGCGGTTTAGGTAAAACACAAAATTCTCCAGTTTCTGTTCCTAGTCCCTACTTCCTATCTCCAGAAGAAGGTTTGAAAGTTTATGATTATAACCCTCAAAAAGCCAAAGAGATTTTATTAAAAGCAGGATTTAAATACAATTCTAACGATCAGTTATTGGATGCAGAAGGAAATAGAGTCCGTTTTACACTGATGGGATCTGCTGGTAGTAGTAGACCGACAGTTACACCTAAAATTCAACAAGACCTCGGTAAAATTGGCATTAGAGTAGATTTACAGTACCTTGACTTTGGCGTGTTGGGAGACAAAATTTCTAATACCCTTGATTGGGAATGCTGGTATGGAGCTATTACAGGTGGAATTGAACCTGCAAATGGTTATAATGTCTGGGCTGTAGATGGTAACTTCCACGTTTTTAATCAAAAACCACAAGCAGGACAAGCTCCCATAGAAGGATGGGAAGTTAGCGATTGGGAAAATAAAATTCACCAGCTTTACATCCAAGGGGGAAAGGAATCTGATGAAGCAAAGCGTAAAGCAATTTATGCACAGACTCAACAAATATCACAAGAAAACTTACCTTTTATTCATCTGTTTAATCCATTAGCTTTGGCTGCTGCGAGAAATACGATTGAAAACCTGAAATACACTTCTATTTTCCCTGCACCTGCTAACTATATCTGGAATATATATGAGATGAAAGTAAACAAAGATAAATAATTGGGGGTTTGTAGTAGGGCTTGAGCCCTCACAAATTGTGTATTTTTTTGTGATTTAATGTGAAAATCAAGTGCAAAAAAGCTTACTAAAATTAGTATAGTAGGGCATAAATGTAACTGACATTAAACATCAGTAAAAAGCTCCACATATCAGTTTTTTGAATTTTCAAATTTTTGAATTTTCAAACTTTGTTAGCAAAGCGTGTCCATAGGACATATTCTAATTTTTGACTTCTGCCTTGTAGCGCTAACCCATGAATTTTGCTGTTTTTCGTAATTTCCGGCGTCCGTTTTGGTTTCCATTAATACTGGCTATATTTTTTAGCTGTCAGCTTTTTCTTAAAGCTTGCAACCCAGTCAATTTCAAAACTGAAGCAGCTCAAGTATCCCAATGGGTTACAACAACTCTAGGCGATCCCAAAACTTTTAATTTTGCTTTTAATCAAGAATATCCAAATGTATTTTTGTTTACTGCAGAAGGTTTAACAAACCTCAATGCAATCACAAAAGAAATTGAACCAGCTTTAGCTGAATCATGGGAAATATCTGAGGATAAAAAGCAAATAGTTTTTACTTTGCGGGAAGATTTGAAATGGTCTGATGGTGAACCTCTAACGGCAGATGATGTAATTTTTACTTATCGGGATATAATTTTTAATCCAGATATTCCCACCGATTGGAAAGATCCGCTCAAAGTTGGTAAGGATGGGGTTTTTCCCAAAATTAGAAAAATAGATAATCGTCGAGTTGAATTTGTTTTTCCTGAACCTTTTGCTCCCTTCCTTTACAGCACCACAGGAGGGACAAGTTCTACAGTTGGTATTTTGCCAAAACATGCTTTAGAAGCATCGATCAAATCTAAAGACGCAAAAGGTCAACCTCAATTTGTATCCACTTGGGGAACAGATACCAATCCTAAAAATATTATTGTTAATGGACCTTACAAAATAGAAAGTTATATTCCTACCCAACGCATTGTATTTCGGCGCAATCCTTATTATTGGCGAAAAGATGATGAGGGTAATCAATTACCTTATGTTGAGCGAATTATTTGGCAAATTATTGAATCTACTGATACATCAGTGTTACAGTTTCGCTCTGGAGGATTGGATGTAGTTGGGATTTCTCCGGAAAATTTTTCTTTACTGAAACGGGAAGAGAAGCGAGGCAAATTTACAATTTACAATGGCGGACCAGCATTTGGAACGACTTTTATTTCCTTTAATCTCAACAAAGGTCGGAGAAATGGAAAACCTCTAGTCAATCCCATTAAATCTCGTTGGTTTAATAATTTAGCATTTAGACAAGCAGTTGCTTATGCAATCGATCGTCAAGCTATTTTAAATAATCTGTTTCGCGGTATTGGCGAATTACAAAACTCTCCCATTGATATTCAGAGTCCTTTTTACCTCTCTCCGAAACAAGGATTAAAAGTTTATGATTACAATCCAGAAAAAGCGAGAAAATTATTATTAGGTGCGGGATTTAAATATAACGGTCAAAACCAACTTATGGATGCTGATGGAACCCGCGTTCGGTTTACCTTGATGACAAATTCTGAAAATAAACTCCGCGTAGCCATGGGGGCGCAAATCAAGCAAAGTTTAAGTGAAATCGGAATTCAAGTTGATTTTACCCCTATTGCTTTCAGCACTTTAGTTGATAAGTTATCTAATACGTTGGATTGGGATTGTTATTTGTTAGGCTTCACTGGGGGAATTGAGCCCCATGATGGAGCAAATGTTTGGTTACCTGATGGAGGCTTACACAGCTTTAATCAAAAGCCCCAACCAGGACAAGAACCCCTCATTGGTAGAGAGGTAGCACCTTGGGAAGCTAAAATTGGTCGTTTGTATACTCAAGCTGCTCAAGAATTAGACAAAGCAAAACGCAAAGAAATCTATAACGAAACGCAACGGATAACCCAAGAAAACTTACCTTTTATTTATTTAGTAAATCCATTGACTTTAGCAGCAGTGCGCGATCGCATCCAAAATGTAAAATTTTCCGCACTCGGTTACCAACGCGGAACCATGTGGAACAAATATGAATTGAAAGTAGCAGATTAGAACCGTTGGGCGGAAGTAAAAAGTAATAAGTAATAAGTAATAAGTAAGAAGTAATAAATAAGAAGTAAGAATTTTTATGGTTCTTCATTCCTCAATCGCCAGTTGCTAATTCTTAGTACCTGGTCCCTAGTCCCTAATCCCCATATGACGCTGTCGCGTCACGCTAACGCTAACACCAATCCCCAACCCCCATGTCAAATGAAAAAAACCTACATTCCCTCTTAACTGACGTTGCTAACGGTCAAGTTTCCCCGGATATGGCGTTAGATCGACTTAAAGATCTAGCCTACGAACCAGTAGGAGAATTTGCCAAAATAGATCATCATCGCGCTTTAAGAACGGGTTTCCCTGAAGTGATTTGGGGTCCGGGAAAAACCCCCGAACAAATTGCTCAAATTATGGAAGTAATGCGTCAGCGCAATGAGGTTGTAATGGCGACCCGCATTACCCCGGACGTTT
Source organism: Mastigocoleus sp. MO_188.B34 (assembly GCF_030065675.1). Classification (GTDB taxonomy): domain Bacteria; phylum Cyanobacteriota; class Cyanobacteriia; order Cyanobacteriales; family Nostocaceae; genus Mastigocoleus. The sequence goes on from NZ_JASJDK010000074.1 coordinate 10,990, forward strand.
ACAGTGCTTTACAATCCAAAGTCCGAGATGTACGTTATTTCGGATCTGCTCAAATTTGTGCGATCGCACCTCTGGAACTTAAACCGCAATATTCTGGTGTCATTGGTATTTTGTCTGCTGGTACCGCCGATTTACCGGTAGCAGAAGAAGCTGCAGTTACAGCAGAACTCTCTGGATTTAATGTCCAAAGACTTTGGGACGTGGGAGTTTCTGGTATTCATCGTTTACTGAATAATCGCCACGTTATTGAAGCTGCATCAGTTTTAATTGTAGTTGCAGGAATGGAAGGTGCTTTACCCAGCGTTGTTGCTGGTTTAGCTGATTGTCCTGTAATTGCTGTTCCCACAAGTATTGGTTATGGTGCGAGTTTTGGTGGTTTAGCACCTTTGTTGACGATGTTGAATTCTTGTGCTGCGGGTGTAGGAGTTGTAAATATCGATAATGGTTTTGGTGCTGCAGTATTAGCAGGTCAAATTTTACGTACAGCGGAAAAACTACAACAGAAATAAGTTCTGCCAACGATTGCAAGTTTTGATTGGTTGTAGAGACGTTGCAGAGGCTAACGCCGACGCCGCAGGGTCTGCAACGTCTCTACAGTGTCTTGCGAGAAATAAATCCAATGGCTAACCATATTGATTATTGCTGTCGCAGATGAAAAAATTTGGAGTAAAGGGTTGTCATTTTTAACCTTTCAAGGTTATCAAATTATAATCATCTATGTAATTTTGCTTACTAGATGTTGTAGATTCATAGCTTTTGAGTAAGTAGTCTGTGAGGCGATTGGGAAATAAATACTACCCACTAGCAATATATAACTATGAACTCCGAAATTTTTCGTAAAGATGTTCTGTTAGGACGTCTCTACGAAAAATATTTGAAAAATCATTGGTAATAATGAACTAATTTTTACAAAATATTGAAATTGAGAAAATATGGAACTATGTAGTGCTTTGGTATATTCACAAATCTGGCATTTTCTCCTGGATTCCTGGGTCGTAGCTCAAAATGTTACAGATCCAGATGTTCTTGGTCAGATGCACAAAGCTTTTACTAATTTTGTTCAATCAGGTCAAATTTGGGCATTATTAATTGGTTTAGCTATTGGTTACTTTATCCGTAACATCACAAGCTACGGATAAATAGGAGATTGGGGAGGACTAATTAACGGAAACAGGGCAAAATAATTAAAATTTGATAGATGTGCGATTGAGATTCGCCCTTTGCTTCTAATTTACAAGCTTTAACTCTTAAACTCTAATCTATAATTATTTGGTTATTCCTTATTGCCCTACCACTGGTGTTTCCCGATCGCTTTGAGGATAAGGGAATAAAAGATAAAAACAAAGTCCAATTCAGCACCTCAAAACCTTACCATTTCCCAATGTCTATGACCCAGCAGAAAACTTGGAGCCAGCGCTTTGAGTCGGCGCTACATCCTGCGATCGCTCGCTTCAATGCAAGTATTAATTTTGATATTGAGTTAATTGAATATGACCTGACTGGTTCCCAAGCTCATGCCAAAATGTTGGCAAAAAGTGGAATCATCTCCCAAGGAGAATCAGAACAATTAGTCACTGGTTTGGAGCAAATTCGTCAAGAATATCGCCAAGGTAAATTTAATCCTGGAATTGAAGCGGAGGATGTACATTTTGCAGTCGAAAGACGCTTAGTAGAAATTATTGGTGATGTCGGTAAAAAGCTTCACACAGGACGTTCGCGCAACGATCAAGTTGGAACGGATACAAGACTATATCTCCGCGAGCAAATCCAAGTAATTCGCTCCCAATTAAGAGAATTTCAAACAGTAATTCTTGACCTTGCAGAAAAAAACGTCGAAACCTTAATCCCAGGTTATACTCACCTGCAACGCGCCCAACCGTTAAGTTTAGCTCATCACCTAATGGCATATTTTCAGATGACACAACGGGACTGGGAACGTTTGGGGGATATTTATCAAAGGGTGAATATTTCACCTCTGGGTTGTGGTGCTTTAGCTGGAACGACTTTTCCCATTGATCGCCGCTATACTGCAGAACTACTAGGATTTGAAGATATTTATGCCAATAGTCTTGATGGAGTTAGCGATCGCGATTTTGTCGTAGAGTTCCTAGCAGCAGCTAGCCTCATCATGGTTCACTTAAGTCGCTTATCCGAAGAAATTATTTTTTGGGCTTCAGCAGAATTTAAATTTGTCAACCTCAAAGATAGTTGTGCAACTGGTTCTAGTATTATGCCCCAAAAGAAAAATCCTGATGTCCCAGAATTAGTAAGGGGTAAAACTGGACGTGTATTTGGTCACCTCCAAGCCATGTTGGTGATGATGAAAGGATTACCTTTGGCTTACAATAAGGATTTACAAGAAGATAAAGAAGGTTTATTTGATGGCGTAAATACGGTAAAAGCTTGTTTGCAAGCAATGACAATTTTGCTCAAAGAAGGTTTAGAGTTTCGCTCTCAACGCTTAAACGAAGCTGTTAACGAAGACTTTTCCAACGCTACCGATGTTGCAGACTATCTTGCTGCGAAGGGTATTCCATTTCGGGAAGCATATAATCTTGTAGGTAAGGTTGTAAAAACTAGTATTGAGAATGGCAAACTATTAAAAGATTTGAGTTTAACGGAATGGCAAGAATTACATCCCGCATTTGCTGCTGACATCTATGAAGCAATATCTCCCCGTCAGGTTGTCGCTGCTCGTAATAGTGAAGGTGGAACAGGTTTTTCTCAAATAGAACAAGCTTTAAAAACTGCTCGTAATTTACTCAAAAACACAAAATAAGTAGCTACTACAAGATAGTAAAAATATGAGATCCCCTAAATTATAATCACTTGATTTCTCATTAGGGGATCTGAAATATATCACTTTGTTTTTTGATTCCGCAATTAATTTCACTGTATTGTGATTTAACAAATTTCAATTAGCTTTACGCCTCAATTTAGGCATTAACTAAGCCCAAGTGTAGGCTTTTTGCATAAACTTGAAATAGCGGAAGTTTAAAATAGTGGAGATTTGAGACAAATTAAGGGCGTCTGAATAATCCGCCCCATCAATTTAAAAAATGAAGGTAGCAACACTAAAACCTTCGACCTTTTAATCAGTGCCTTCAACTGCTGTTACTTCTTCTTCATTCTCGCTCTTAGGCGCTGATTGCTGGGACCTTCTTTGATAACGTCCGTTATTAGTTTTCTTACGAAACTTACGGGCGTATGCCTGGTTCCGTAGCGCCTTTTCTTTTTTCGGGTTACGGCGCTTAGCCATATTCACCTCATGAATAAACAACAATATAGCTGGTTTTACAAACTAAGCAAACAATATCAGCTTTTAATGTTATTGGTTAAAGCCTTAGTTTATTACAGCTACCTATTTATACTTTTTCAACAGCTACTCAATTTAACATATTTTTACTAGTTTAGTCAATGTTTGATCGCTGACAATAAATAATTATTTATGTTTAAATTCTCGTAGCATGTATTCTCATAAGTTATACCATTAACATTTACAAAATAAACACTAGAATAATCTGAAAATATAAAAAGCGAATGATTAATCCTTTATGTTACTGTACTAAACACAGATTTTTAAATTAAATATTGCCACAAAAATTAAATTAAATTAAATGCTTTTACAAAATCGCAAACACTTATGAAGCATATCATTCATAAGTAATATCTATACATAAATATACATAAAATCAATCAACAGTATTCGTGAGTATTGATGTGGTATTTATCATGGAGTTTTTCTATAAGTTTTGAGAATCATTGTCCCGCAATATTTTACGTTAAGGCATATTATGAAATGTTGAAATAAAACTATAGTTTTAGAACTTACTCAATTGTTACCAACTTCCAGTGGTTTGGGATTAATATTTCCTTACGGAAATGCTTTGCGAACCTTAGAACACAAGAACTTTAATTACGTTGTGTATGTGAGTCGTATTTTTGCTATTGAAAATGTCTCTATATTTATTAGGACTTACGCAACTGGCATATTTTTACTGTAGGGTGTGTGATGCTGTGAAAATATCTGAACGTAAGAATCAGACTTATAGCGTCACGCACCAACTACCAATTGTGACACTTGCGTAAGTCCTGAATCATATAAAGTAGATGTATCGAATGTACATGTATCGAATGTATAAGATTATCAGCTTTTTTATAATTATATTTATTCATAAATATAGGAATCATATTTGAATTTTGAAAATATACTGAGACTCAAAAGCTTATGTTGCAAGCCTAAAGCCTAAAAACTCTTTCAAGAATCAAACCGGCTTCCTATAGTTAGTCTAATAATCATCAATTAATCGCATAATTTCTAGTTAAATATTATTTATTACTAGCGCTTAGACAAATACTTACTACTGAACAAAAATATAATATATATTTCAATACGGTTCAGATAAGCCTAAATTTCTTTTGTAGAGACGCGACAGAGGCTAACGCCGACGCCGCAGGCTTTGTCGCGTCTCTACAGTGTTATTTGTTTAAAAAAAGTCTTAACTGAACTGTATTGATATATATTTTAAATATAAACAATCGTTTCGATAATTCAAATAAGCTACGAATTAGAAGTTTCTCAGATTTATATTCCCCTAATTATAATCTTCTTAGCTAAGGCTTAAAATTCATTCGAACTCCCTGTTTTAAAATAAATTTAGTAAGATATAAGAGAATATAAAAAGTTTTGACTATAACTAGCAAATAGAGTTAAGTATTTTTTGATAATATTCTCTCAAAAATCATAAATTAATATTCATAATACTTCATAATAGACTATTTACTATTAAGTATATATATACGGCAAATTATTATAATTAGTAATATGTTGCGGGCATATCCAAACACACAAATTTTTGTTTTGCTAAGTGCTAAGATATTTCCTGGATTTAAAGTAAATCCTCAAAATCTAAAAAATCACCACCAAATACAACAAAAAAGTAGAAATATTTACGAATTAACCATTTGTGAACCGAATTTTCTATGAATCACAGATGTGGTGGAGATTAGAATCTACAAAAATACTAAACAAATAAACCTTTGAATATTGAATTTTCCGCTTTGTTTGCTATAGCTATCGATCCTATGCGCAATTTATGGCGTTTTGTACATACGGTTATTGGTATTATTTTTCGCCATCCTGTTACAGGTACCAGTATTATCCCCATTTTGCCCGATGGTCGAATCGCCTTGATTCGACGTCGTGATAACGGATGTTGGGCACTACCTGGAGGTATGGTTGATTGGGGGGAAGATATTCCTTCTAGTGTCAGTCGAGAATTAATGGAAGAGACTGGTTTAGAATTACTTCATATTCGTCGCTTGGTAGGTGTATATTCAGCACCAAATCGTGACCCAAGAATTCATTCTATTTGTGTCGTTGTCGAAGCTGATGTTCGAGGAGAAATGAATATTCAAGATTCATTGGAAGTCTCAGAAGTTAAAGGGTTTGAAGTGAATTCTCTTCCCATAGGAGAAATGTCACACGACCACGACAGACAACTACAAGACTATATGAAAGGTTTAACAACACTCGCTTAATTTTGTATTTTCTCTAGCTTGCCTAAATTAAAGTTATATTTGTCAAGCAAAGTTCATAAATACACAATTGTAATTTTTGGTTATTTTATTTTTTGTGATTATAGGTTTAAATTATACCTGGAAATAACTTGTAATAATTAGCGATTACAGCAACAATTGAAGCACTTGTTTGCATTAAATTCTTATTTATAAGCATCAAATAATACTAAAATTGTTAACCATTTACTTTAGGTTAAAATGGACCATCTATTCCGTAATTCCCGTAGAAAGCTTTCGCAAGGATTATTATTCTGGCGAGAGGTTGGTAGTGGGTATCCTGTAGTTTTTTTACATGGTACTTGGAATGACAGTAGCCAATGGGTACCGGTAATGGAGTTGATTTCTCAAGAATGTCAGTGTTTTGCACCAGATTTATTGGGGGTTGGGGAATCAGAATCTCCTGATATTCACTACTCTATCGATTTACAAGTAGAGATGTTGGCAGAATTTCTCCAAGCTTTAAGGTTAGAACGAGTACTATTTGTTGGTCACTCTTTGGGAGCTTGGGTTGCGACTACTTATGCTCGTAAATATCCATCCCAAGTATCTGGAATGATATTAATTTCACCAGAAGGAGTGGAAACAGAAGCTTCAGTAAAACGTTGTCAGAAAATGCAGCGTTTGCTCAAACGTCCCTTATTTATCTTCGATCTATTGCATCTATTGCGTCCCCTAGCTAAAAGACTGGGTTTTAATATCAACCCGGAAGCTGACAAGAAATGCAGGGAATTAATGGAAGAATATCCAATCGCCACACGATTGCTGTATAACCGTCAAAATCAAGAAATATCAGCAGAAATACTGAACGACTATTTGTATGAAATAGATGCACAGGCTTTGATTTTACAAGCTGCAGATGATAATCCTGAAGCTACAGAAATGAGTCAGACCTATGCTCGCTTAGCATACAAAGCTTCATTGAAAACTATTGACAATCTATCATCGATTCCAACAAGATTAGTATCCAAAGAAATTCGAGATTTTATCGCTGGTGGATATTTACAACACTTTTAGTTACAAGTGCAGCTTTTTTTTCCAGCATCTGACTCCCCAAAAAATTAAATGTGGTTCGACCTTAACAAGTTTTGCAATCTCAGGCTTCTGGGATTGCAAATATTTTAGGAGTAAATTGCGATCGCCACCAGTAATTACAATTTTCCCATCATTAAATAAACCCAACCAATGACGAATAAAATCTTCTATTCCAGCAAGTAAAGTGTAAATTACACCACTTTGAATTGCTGTGGGAGTGTTTAAAGCATAACGCTGAGGAAGTTGTTGGGGTAATTCCACTTTTGGTAATAGCCCTGTTCTCTGGGTCAGGGTCTCTAGCTGTAAACCAAAACCCGGTAAAATCGCACCACCGACTAAGTTGTAGTGACTGTCAGCAGAAGTAAATGTAAGTGCTGTACCAGTATCAATTGTCAGTATGGGATAACCGTAATTTTCTCCAGCACCCCACAAAGCTAAAATACGATCTATTCCCAGGGAAGGGTAAAGTCTGTTAAAGGGTATATGTTCCAAAGTGACAACACGAACATTTGGATAAGTTTGCCAAATTTTAGTTTGTTCTGGAACTACAGAAGCGATTATTAGAGGAATTGTTTGGGTTATAAAGGGTAGTAATTGACCCTCGAATTCGGGATGAATTTCTGATGGGAAATTTTTGGGTGATCGGAATCTAGCTAATTTGTCTACAACAGCTTCGGATACATATTTGCTATTCCAAGCGGATATAAGTTGCTCCCCTTTAAATAATCCCCAATGTAAATTGGAATTACCAATTACTAAAGCTAACCAGATGAAAGTGTTACTATTACTTGATTGAGCCAAAATTTCAGTATTCTAAAATTAAATACTTGAGAATTTAGTACTTAATAATTTAGTACTTGAGAATAATGAAGAGAATAAACAAAGAAAATATTTAGATGTAAAAAGTAAAAATCAAAAATTAACAATAGCAAACAAAAATTAAAAAACAAAAGTCACAAACTAGGAAGGAAATTGTTTTTTTAAAGCTTCTAAAGACGCCCAACGACTGTCAATTGGCTTTTCGTTCATATCCTCAGTTACAATTCCCGGACATTTATTATCGCACAATTGACGCTGAGGTATAGCTAAACAAGCCTGCTCGTAGAGCCACTCATGGGGGTAAAAATGTCCTTGGGAAGAAAGCGTTTCAACTAGATCTTCCACAGCAACTTCTTGCTCTATGGGCAAATCACTTTCTTGTTGACTATTGGCATTTAACCAAATTATTTCTGACGTATCAATTGCTAAACGATGATTATACTGCTGCAAACAGCGATCGCAACTCAATGTGGCAATAGTCTCAGCAGTTACTGATACCTCTAAGTAGCTACCTTGGTGTTTGATGCGCATACGACCGCGAACCGGCGTTAAAGTTTCTAGTCCAGGTAAGAATTCTTTGAACTCGAATTCCTGTTTTTTCTCTGGTGTTTGTAACAGCTGCGGAATATAAATAGCATCCATTGTACTTGTGAGACATCCTCACTTCAAAATATTTGCTCTAATAATGTCTTTAGTCTAGCTTTTCTAGATCTCAGTTTGACATTTAATGCTGCTCAATGTTCTAAGTTTTGAGTTGCGCTCATCACTATATAATCTTGGCAACATAAAAATTTTGGCAACGCAGACGCCACTCAAGCGACGTCTGATGCCAATTTGTGCTCTTAAACGATAAAAATTATATTTTTCATAACCGTCGTTATCGTTAGTAACTAGTTGTGAATGACTTCTTACCCTGGGTATCTAAAATTTTGCTCCAGGAGAATGGGGTATCGACATAATATTGGAATTATGCATAACCTAACCCCAGGGTGTTAGGAAGTACAAGTCTCACAACAAATCAGAAACTTAGAGCAATTCAGCAATTTAGTTAGTGGACAGCAGCTGGGCGCACAACTAAATTACGATTGGGTTCTTTACCTCTACTGAAGGTTTCCAAATCAGTGTAATTCCGCAAATAAGTGTGAACTTGACGGCGTTCTGCTGAACTTAAAGATTGAATTTCAACTTCTCTACCAGAAGTACGGACTTCATTTGCTGCTGATGTCGCAACCTCAAAAATTTCTGCTTGTCTGGCGACCCGATAACCATCCAACTCAATGGTATAAGAAGCTTGACTTTCCCCAGGTTGATTGAGATTAAGAGCAGAATTGGCTAAATATTGAATTGCATCTAATGTATTTCCACTTTTACCTATTAGCGCCTCAATATCTTTCGCTCTCAAGTTGGTTTCATCAATTGTCAGCCAGTAGCTGCAAATAGAGGAGTTCTCATCCTCAGCAACGAAATCGTTATCGATTCTAGTTGTTACTTCAGCAGATAATCCAGCTAGTTTCAGCAATGATTCTAGCCACTGCTGACCTCTGCAATCGGGACTATCATTCATAATTAGCCTATGGCTTTTTCGTGAAAATTTTGATTGAAAAGATAGTAAGAAATAAAATACTATCTAAGTCTTTTTAGTCGTGGTTTTCTTAGAACTCTTCGGTTCGAAAGGTAATACTTTTTCCTGTGAACCTTCTGATTCCTTTTGCTGGGTATCTACAATTTTCTGTAGATCCTCAGGTAGAGGCTCCCGCGAAAGAATATAAGTTTGTAGGGTTTGGAAGATATTACCAATCACCATATACATCAATACCCCAGCAGGTAAAGGGAAAAACAAAAACATCCCCGAAATAAGTACCGGAGTAACCTTATTTACTGTATCTTGCTGAGAATTAGCATTACTGGCATTCTGTCCAGAAAGCATTTGGCTCACATAAGTGGTTATACCAAACGCCAATACCATGATGACTATATCCCAATGGATACCACCATCATCATCAAACGCTCCAACTGTACCCAAAGCATCTATGAACAAAAATCCCTGGTCTGCAGCTAATCCAGGAATTATTCCTTGAATTGTTACATCTCCAGCTTGTAAAGCTTGTAAGTTCCCATTTTCGTCAATTGCGATCCTCTCTTCACCCTTAGTAATTTTCCATTTCGGGGTCAGTTTGGCTTCAGGGTGTTCTGCTACTAATTCTTGAAATGGCTTGCCTTCGGGAGTCTGATACTGAATTTGAGTATTTTCCCCTACTACCAATTTATTACCACCAGGAAGAATAGCACTTACTTTAACATGTTCTCCGTCAGCAACATAAATATTTTGAGGAGAAGTAGAAAAGGGTTGGGGTTGAATTCGTTCGATTTGCTCTGATGGTAAGACTTGCAAGTTAACATTATAGGTAACTCCTGCAAATGGTGACCCCCGTAATGTTGCGAATAGCGCAAATAACACTGGCATTTGCAGTAATAAGGGTAAGCATCCCGCTAAAGGATTACCAAATTCCTTTTGGACGCCAAGCATTTCTTCCTGCTGCTTTTGCGGATCGTCTTTGTAACGTTCTTTTATTTCCTTCATCCGCTTTTGCATCATAGGCTGTACTATTCGTGTTTTGCGCATATTACGAATAGAACCAGCACTTAGAGGATATAGTGAAAAGCGTATAATTAATGTCAATGCTACGATCGCCAATCCATAGCTGGGCACTATGTTATAGAACATGTCTATAATCGGCAACATTACATTGTTCGAGAGAAACCCGATACCAAAATCCATTATCCTGAATTCAACCTGAGGTAGTGGTAAATTAACTGAATCTAATTTATCTAAAAGCTATGAAGATCTGCGACTGTATTTGACTACGGATAGCCGCACATTTTTTAAAAAAGTCGAAAAATCGCTTTTGTCGCTGATGGCTACATGAGCCAGAAGTCAGAATTTGGAATTATATTACCTTATTGTTGCCTGACTTCTGGCATTACAATTACTTCTTACTGGCAACAAAGTTAGGATTTTTGGCTGCTACTTTTTCACTGATGTAATTGTAGGTTTCACGAAATCTGGGAACTGCTCGCATTTCTAAACGGGTTCCATTTCGCATTGTCAATACCATATCTCCCCATAAACCTAGACCACGGGGAACTTTAGTAATTTTAGCGATCTCTGAATAAATCACATCTGACCGGCTGCGTCCCATCCAACCCCCAATCACTGAAACTCGGCGATCGGTGATGCGATAACGTAACCACAATGCTCTGACAATAGCTCCTACTGCCAAAGGTAGACCAACTACGGTAAATCCAACCAGTATATTTAAAATTAAATCCCCGATGTGGGGTCCGCCTTCAAAGTAAACTTCTTCACGAATGCCCATTTAATACCTCGGTTTTTGCCAACAACTGCTCTAATTCTTGCAGAAATTGTTGGCCTCCGCACTTACATTCTACTGCTGTTGGTTTTACAACAACTACTAATTGCCATCCTGGTGCTACTTTGGGCAACAATTGATAGAAAGCTGCTGACAACTGACGTTTGATACGATTACGAACCACTGCTCGCTTACTTACCTTTGTACTAATCGATATACCAATGCAACTAGGTTTACTTGCCTGAGATTCAGTCAATGAAACACATTTTTGCTGATGCTTACCGATTTCGCGATTGTAGCCAATGACAGTTTTTCGAGAGGATATTGAAGCAGTTTTCAAAGCCCTTAATGTCATGTAATAACCATAACAACGGGTACCTGCTCGAAAGACTGCCTGGAAATCTTTGCGCGATTTTAACCGATTTTTACGAGGCAACGCCACAATCGTTACTTATTTGATAGTTGTTTGCCTAGAATAGTTACATTTTCTATGTTAGACGCTCAAACGATGACGTCCTTTCTTTCTTCTCGCTCTAATCACATTTCTACCGTTTGGGGTCCGCATTCTGGCACGAAAACCAGAAGTTCTTTTACGCTTGCGGCAGGTGCCTCCTAATGTTCTTTTCATGGTACTGTCCTCTAAACTCCTAGAAAATCATATAAAATGTCACGATCTATGATTATACCAATATCAATATCAAATATAAATGTGACTTTTTTTAAAGTTTACTTTATATAATCTAAAATTTCTGGTTAAAGTTTATCCAGCATACAATATTCTGATGTGTCAATAGACACTATTGGGTATAATCATGATGAAAGTGATTTTTTATAGACGTAACAATTACCGTTAAAATATCTGCTCGTGGTAATGGTACGTCTACATAGGTTTACATTATTAACCTGGAAAAAGTTAAGTTTGGGAGCAAAAAATTATTTCTTAATTTTGTTCTAGCTAATATCGATGATCCAAGTACCGATATAACGAGCTAGGGGTAAATCTCCTGGAGACTGAATAGAACAATTAAAATAAAATATTCCTCCAGAGGAAGGATTGCGGGTGTTGTCTAAAATTAATTCAACTCTATTTCCCGCTGGAACTGGTTCCTTGGGGTAAATCTCGAGTACGTTACCCTCTTTGTCCCAATTGACTTTTTCTAGTTTAACTTTTTTGCCTTTAACTTTGACTTCTACTTCGTCTGTGTCAAAAGTACCTTCATAATAATTTGGATAGCTAATCACAAATTTAGCAGCAGCAACCTTCATCTTTTTCTGCGGGATTCTTAGTCTGTAACGATCCCAATCATTTGTTTGTCCGCCAAAATCTAACCGGTAACTTAATTGATTTTCGCGCTTGACTCCGCTAAACAGTGTTAATCCGGATTGCGCCAAAGTGAGAGCAGGGAAGGTACCCAACAAGCAGCCACTTACCAATAAAGCAGACAAAAAACGTTTCATGGTTAAGCTCCTCTGGCAAAAGTAAAATATCAATCTGCAGTTTGAATTACAACAGATAAAGGCTTGTAAATAAACTTTACTACTGACCCGTGAAAAATGGACGTAAAATACCCACAAAAAGTGTCTATTTTCATAGACTACTTGGATTTATGCCTGAATATGCAATTTACTTTTATTGTAGATATGTAGCACACCAATTTTTCAGGGAATTTATTTGCGATCGCTAATCGGTGATACCTCTTTCTGAAGTCAGAGGATTTCAGGATTGAATTGATTATTATGTCTTCTTCATCAACAGTTGTTGACTCAAGAACTTGAAGAATTTGGAATAGTTTTTAGCTTTTCGTGCACTTACAATACATTTATGTTATCACCGCATAAATATAGCAAGTCTATAAGCACCTTGATACTAACTGGCTTTTACTAGCTGGCTTTTACTGGTTACTCATGCTTAATAAGAGTGAATAATTGTATTAGCCGCAGAAAATTTTAATGAAATTTCGATAGATTTTAGCTTGAAGTAGAAAATAGTAAACATCAAAAAACTGTCATAAAAATAGTAATTCCATAACATCTAAATAGAACCTGTAAAAAATATTTAAAAAACAAAATTATTTCTATATTATTTTTTTAAGATTAAAAACCTTCTCAAACTTGTTTGTCTGGACGTAAACTTATCATTAAGTATATATTCTATTTATCTAACTATTTCAAAATGTTTAGATTTATATCTAAAATGATTTTTTTCTTGATAAAATTTCAGCTTTCAAATAGAACAATTATTAGCTAAATTGGGATAGATTGATTAAAACAAGTTTTACTTGGATCGACGAACATTTTTTCTAGTTATGGTTGGTTAGAATTTTGGGGATAAGTAGTTAAGTAGATTTATGACCTCAGATTTTCTAATTCCGAAAAAAAGTTAAAGCATCAATTTATAAATTGGGGATCGACATAGGATGTGCAAATAGGAAAATCTAAAAAGTTAAATATGAGCATTTTTAATATATTGCTTAGTGAACAGCAGACATTACCTTAACCGGGCAAGTACAATCAACGTCAGTTGTATTTAAATTATGTGCAATTATTCGTAAGGGGAAATAGCTGTGTTTAAATCAGCATAAATGTACTTCTAGTTCCCTAACAATTTATAGGTTGCAGATATATAGATATTAATCAGTGGGAGAGTTCATGAAAATATCAATTGCCAAAGAAATTGAAGTTTGCGAACGTCGTGTGGCATTAATTCCCGACACCGTTTCTCGGTTAGTAAAACAAGGTTTTGAAGTATTCCTAGAAAGTGGTGCGGGGGAACGGTCTTTCTTCTCTGATGCTGACTATGAAGCTGTAGGAGCAAAAATAGTTAATGATTCAGCAACATTATGGGGAGAAGCAGATATTTTACTGAAAGTAAGTCCTCCCCAAATACGTGAAGATGGGATCTCAGAGATTGATTCTCTCAAAGAAAATGCGGTACTTATTAGCTTTCTTAATCCTTTAGGAAATCCAGAGATCGCACAAAAATTGGCAGAACGCAAAATTACAGCTTTTGCGATGGAGATGATCCCCAGAACTACAAGGGCACAAAGTATGGATGCTTTGTCCTCTCAGGCTTCCATTGCTGGTTATAAAGCGGTATTAATTGCTGGCGCGGCTTTACCTAAATATTTCCCAATGCTAACAACTGCTGCTGGAACCATTGCACCGGCGAAAGTTTTTGTCATGGGTGCGGGTGTTGCGGGTTTACAAGCGATCGCTACTGCTAGACGTTTGGGTTCTGTGGTAGAAGCTTTTGATATTCGTCCTGCGGTTAAGGAAGAAGTTCAAAGTCTTGGTGCTAAATTCGTCGAAGTCAAGCTTGAAGAAGAAACCACTGCTGCTGGGGGTTACGCTAAAGAAATTTCCGCAGCCAGTAAAGAGCGTACCCAAGAAGTTGTCACCGAACATGTTAAAAATGCCGATGTGGTGATTACCACTGCTCAGGTACCTGGTAGAAAAGCACCTTTGTTAGTAACAAAAGAGATGGTTTCACAAATGAAACCAGGTGCAGTAATTGTAGATTTGGCGGCAGAACAAGGTGGTAACTGCGAGTGTACTGAACCAGGTAAGGACATCATAAAAGATGGCGTTACTATTATTGGTCCAATTAATTTACCATCATCGATGCCAGTTCACGCGAGTCAGTTGTATGCGAAAAACCTGACATCACTAATGAAGCTTTTCACCAAAGAAAATACTTTGCAGTTGAACTTTGAAGACGACATTATCAGCGCAGCTTGTATTACCCACGGAGGAGAAATTCTTTCCTCCAGAATTAAAGACGCATTAGCTGCTTTGGTGTAATTGAGTGATTAGGGATTGGCGTTAGCGCAGCGTGACGCGACAGCGTCATATGGCGACTGGGAATTGGGTACTAGCTACTGGGAAGATAACATCCGTCATTAATGACCAATCCCCATATAGCTAACCCCACTCTAACGCCAATCCCAAATCCCAAATCTCCAATCCCAAATCCCAAATCCCAAATCCCAAATCCCCAATCCCCAATCCCCAATCCCCAATCCCCCATTCCAAGGAGTTTAAAGTGACAGAAACATTACTCGCTGCTTTATTTGTATTTGTTTTGGCATCTTTTGTTGGATTTGAAGTGATCAACAAAGTACCGCCAACCCTTCATACACCTTTAATGTCAGGTTCTAACGCCATTTCTGGTATTGCCGTATTAGGTGCGATCGTAGCTTCCGGTGCAAAGGAATCAAGTTTATCAGTGACTCTTGGTTTAATTGCTGTCGCCCTAGCAACGGTTAACGTTGTCGGTGGTTTTTTGGTTACCGATAGAATGCTGCAAATGTTTAAGAAGAAAGCTGGGTGACACAATTATCAGTTACCAGTTACCGGTTATCAAGTAATGGGTAATGGGTAATTGGTAATCGGTAATAGTGATTCAGTTCGCAATTAGCAATTACCAATTAGCAATTACCAATTAGCAATCAACTGTTAACGCTTTGCAAAATATTGGTGTTTACCAAAAGAAATCTTAAGTTCATTAGTTGCTTGACGAATTAAATTTACTAATGAGCAATGACAACTGAATTATGGGAATTAACAACTGAATTATGAATGATTTTCTCCCGACTGGCATTCAGCTATCATATTTGCTTGCTGCATCTTTATTTATTCTTGGTTTAAAGAAACTGGGTTCGCCCGCTACAGCTAGAAATGGTAATGTGATCGCTGCTGTGGGTATGCTCCTAGCAATCGTAGTTACTTTATTAGACCAAAATGTGTTGAACTACCAAATGATTTTGGTAGGCTTAGCTATTGGTTCGGTTGTCGGTGCTGTGGGTGCTTATGCCGTAAAAATGACTGCAATGCCCCAAATGGTTGGTTTACTGAATGGACTTGGTGGTGCTGCTTCAGCATTGGTTGCTGTTGCTGAATTTTGGCGCTTGCTGGAACATTCTCAAACCATACCTTTAGATGTAAATATTTCCATTGTTTTGGATGTATTTATTGGTGGTATTACTTTTACTGGTAGTGCGATCGCTTTTGCAAAGTTACAGGGAATTTTACGGGGTACTCCCATTACATACCCTTTACAACAACCAGTTAATGCTTTGCTATTAATTGCCTATGTTGTAGGTAGTGTTTTCTTAGTAATGTCGCCTCATAACCTAGGAATTTTCTTGGGTATTACTGGAATTTCTTTACTTTTGGGTGTGCTGTTTGTCATCCCCATCGGTGGTGGGGATATGCCGGTGGTAATTTCGCTGTTAAACTCTTTATCTGGTTTAGCGGCTGCTGCTGCTGGTTTTGTGGTTATGAACAATATGTTGATTATTGCTGGTGCATTGGTGGGGGCATCGGGTTTGATCCTGACCCAGATTATGTGTAAAGCAATGAATCGCTCTTTGTTCAGCGTACTGTTTGGTGCATTTGGTCAAGCTGCTGCTGGAGGAGGAACTGGTGGTGACGATGGTGATAAGAGTGTCCGCAGCATCGATCCAGAAGAAGGGGCGATGATGTTGGGTTATTCTCGCTCTGTAGTAATCGTTCCTGGTTACGGTATGGCGGTAGCCCAAGCACAACATAGTGTCCGTGAGTTAGCAGATCAATTGGAAAGATTGGGTGTTGATGTAAAATATGCTATTCACCCAGTAGCGGGAAGAATGCCGGGACACATGAACGTATTGCTTGCAGAGGCGAATGTATCTTATGACTTGCTCTGCGATATGGAAGATATCAATCCCCAATTTGAGCAAACAGATGTGGCGTTAGTAATTGGTGCTAATGATGTTGTTAACCCATCTGCGCGCAGTGATGCAAATAGTCCGATTTATGGGATGCCAATTTTGGAAGTAGACCGGGCAAAACAAACTATTGTGATTAAGCGCGGAATGAGTAAAGGTTTTGCTGGTGTTGACAATGATTTGTTTTACAAAGATAAAACCACAATGCTTTTTGGTAGTGCTAAAGATATGGTTGGTAAGTTAGTTTCTGAAGTGAAACAACTTTAGAAAAGCAAGTTTTAAGTTTTGTAAGTTTTTAATTTTCTAACCTAATACTTCAAATCTGGGGACGCGATTTATGTCGCGTCTTTTATTTTGTAGCAGTAACTTCTTATTCAGACTAACTAGACAGATAACAATTTCACAACTTTACCAAAAGGAAATTCATCTTTATTTAAACCACCAGGAGTAACAACCCATAAAACAGGTAAATCTGGATAGACCTGGGGAAAATCGCCATATCCATCTGTTAAATAAACGCAAACAGCAGTATCTAAATGATTCCACTTTTCTCCAAGGAGCGAGAAAAAAGGAATAAACGAAGTACATGGAGTAGGGACGGAGCGCACCTTCACACTTCACAGCCTGCGTGTTTCTCTATCCCTCTCCCCAAACCGGACTTGACACTTTCGCGTCATCCGGCTTTCCATCATTGC
>NZ_JASJDK010000205.1 GCF_030065675.1 Mastigocoleus sp. MO_188.B34
TTGCACTTCTTCTTGACGGAAAAGTTGTAAAATCGCCCGTGGTTTTCCTATCCCATACTCTACCAATGCGTAATTATAAACACCTGTAAATTCTGCTGGTGGATGGTCGGGGTCAAGATTAAATTGTTTCAGTAATTTAATAACCCTTTCGTTACGTTTTAGTTCATCCTTGGCAAATCCAGCTAAAGTATCTATCAGGGTTTCAAGCATTATCTTGGTTAGGAAGATATGATTTGAATATTTCCTTTATGGTAGCGATTTATTGAGCTTTTATACAGCAATCAATGCAATTAACTCCAGTCAAACTACTAAGTTAATTTACTTGAAATAATTGTTAGTAAAGTTTAATTATTAACAGTATTTCCTTAAATTGTGAACGATCCCACAGGTGACATTGAATAGTACTTGTGATTGCTTAAATAAGCTTCATCGCGGCTTAAATAAGCCGAATCTTTGTCCTGACTGGATTTTAGTCTAGTCTAAATTTTTTTGCGGTCGAATGCTCACATATCGATCAGCCCGGATATTGTAAATCAAATTACGAACGTGACTTTCTGATTCACCCAAATTTATTAATAAATGTCTTCCTACTTCTAAAGCTGCTTCAAATTCAGGTTGTACCACTTCCTTCGCACCCATGTTAGTCAGAAGATCGATTTCTCTATCCGTGTGCGATCGCGCAATGATTTCTAATCCTGGAGCAATCAAACAAGCACGTTTTAGCAGTAAACGGGTACTTGTAGGATCTGGTAAAGCAACAACTAAAGCTTTTGCAGTTTTTAAATGAGCTTTTTCCAAGACTAATTCCGAGTCACCATCGCCAAAAATGTAGGGAACTTGCTGATTTCTAAGGCTTTGAATCGCGGCTTCACTATTATCTATTACCAGAACTGGATACCCCTGACCTTGTAGAATATTGACAATTACTTGTCCAACTCTACCGTAACCAGCTACCACCACGTGGGAATTAATAGTTTCCGGGATGGAAAGAGATTTTGGTTTTTCAAAGCGCTGCAAATATTTTACTAGAAACGGTATTTGGGTTAGGTGATGAGCGAGGGATGGTGCATTATTTAGCCAAATAGGAGTAAGTACTAATGTAATTGCTGTTGTTCCCAAAAGTAAAAGATAGGTGTCGTTGTTAATTAGCCCTAAATCCAAACCTACAAGTTCTAAAACAAAAGAAAATTCACCAATTTGATTGATGCCAAAACTGGTAAGTAGTGCTGTCTTGAGAGAGTAACCAAATTTAAGAACAATCCCCAGAATAATTGCGGCTTTACCCAACATCACTAGTATGACCAATCCCAAGATGGTGCCAAAATTGTTGACGATAATACCTGGATCGATCAGCATTCCAATAGAAGCAAAAAACAGACTTGCAAAGGTGTCTCGTAAAGGCAAAACCTTTGCTAGAGCTTGGTCTGAGTATTCAATTTCCGAAAGCATTAATCCAGCAACGAAGGCTCCCATCTCAATGGAAATTCCCAGATAACCTGTCAATAATGCGACACTTAAACACAGAGCAGTTACTGCCAATAAAAATAATTCATTGTTTTCAGTTGCCGCAATGCTACGAATAAAAGGGGGTATGACACAACGACTTAATACTAATGCTACTGCAACAAAAATTATAATTTTGAGCAAAGCAATACCTAGTAGGGAACCCAGATTGTCCGGCTCTTTTAAAGCTGGTAAAATCGCTAACATTACACCCAGAGCCAAATCCTGAGCAATTAAAATTGCCAGCATAATTTGACCGTGTAACGTATTAGTTTCACCTCTTTCTGTAAGTGTTTTTAATACAACCGCAGTAGACGACAAAGACAGTACAGCCCCAAGATAAATACCTTGGGTCAGTCCAGAAGCCCAACCAAGCATTATCGTCACAAGGGTTACTAAAGTAGCAGTTAGCCCTATTTGTAATAAACTTCCTTTAATGGCAATGTCTTTAATTCGTTTAAGTTCAGCCAAAGAAAATTCAACACCCAAAGCAAAGAGTAGAAAAGCAACGCCAACTTCAGCCAAAGACTTGATTAAGTTGACATCGTTTAGTAACTTAAACCCAAAAGGACCAACTATCAGTCCACTAGCCAAATACCCCAGTAAAACAGGTTGACGCAAACGGTTTGCTATATATCCCCCCAATGCTGCAGATCCAAGAACAATGGTAAAATCTAGAATTAGACTGTGTTCTGCCGCCATGCTTCCGCCTTGTTTGGTAGATCGGTAATTTCACTTTAAAGAGTAACGTGACACCGAGTAAATATTTAACTGATTTCCAGACAGTAATTAGATATTTTATACAATATTTTTTCGTGTCTGCAGATATTAAGCAGAAAATAGTATACCTCATCTATTTCAAATTAGAAGCCTGTCGTCCACCGAGCCTTTGTGTTTTGCGGGTAAGAAGATGCGCGATGGGCAAAGAAATCCCATGGAAGAGCTATCCAAGTTAACAGGTATAAAAGAAGCAAAGGAACCCAGTGCAGCATTACTGATTTTGGTTGACGGAGCATTTACAGAGCACCGACTTTTTAATCGGCACAGTAATGGAATAAAGTTATATAAAGCTGCTGTAATGATGATTGAGGCTTATGCAAGCAATCCAATGTAGATAAATAAATAGTTAATCCATAACAGTAATTTGCTTTGAAATCAAATATTGAAAAGTGATTTATAAGCATTCAAGCTTGTATTACAAATTTTAAATTAAGTAGAAATTTGTGTAGTTCTGCTTATTACCTTGCATGCAATAAAACAAGCATCTTGTAGGATAGTAACAGAATAATTCGTTACATCAGGGTTTAGAAACTACTGTTGAATATCCTCTCATATGCTTTTACTATCCATGTCAAAATAATGCTCTTCCTAATAGCTGAAGTAAGCATAATCTACTAAATATAGTTTCCAAATTTACTGATAATAGGATAATCAAATGGCTGCGATTGAATACAATAAAGATATGGAAGCGATCCGCAAGCTTGTTGACA
Organism: Mastigocoleus sp. MO_188.B34; assembly: GCF_030065675.1. Classification (GTDB taxonomy): domain Bacteria; phylum Cyanobacteriota; class Cyanobacteriia; order Cyanobacteriales; family Nostocaceae; genus Mastigocoleus. The sequence goes on from NZ_JASJDK010000205.1 coordinate 2,994, forward strand.
AACGTCCAGAAATATTTTTTTGGGCGATGGTTTCTGCTTTCGGTTGGTTTTTCGCAACTCCACTCATTGCGCGTCTTGACAGAGAAGTTGGTTATATAGAAAAACAGCCAAAACAACGTTTTTTAAGTACTCTCAGGCTACTTTGGAATATTGTACAAGAAGGGGTAGACAGTAAAGCATTGCAACGAATGAATCAAACTCATGCACGTTCGAGCATGAGTACTGAGCAATATCCAGATGAATTTTTGATGATAGTCGCAGTGTTTGTATGTGAAGGAATCCGCTTTTCCAATAACTTCTCATTATCTCCTGTGAGTCTAGAAGAACAAGTTTTGTGGTTCAATTTTTGGATTAACGATGTTGGTGCAGCCATGGATATTCATGATGTTCCAAGCTCTATAGAAGAACTAGAACAGTGGCTAATGGGTTATAAAGAAAATCGTATTATCGAAAGTGGGGATGAAAATACCCACGTCTTAGGAAAAATACTATTTGATCTGCTCCAGAACCAGGAAATATTGTCAGCTCCAGAACTCCATGCACCAGCTTGGATTCCACAAGATGGAGAATTAGCTCCCATCGTTCTTGGGGTCATGGATGACAAAGTACTCAAAGCTTTGGGTGCAACACCAATGATTGATTCAGAGCGCAATCTAATTCATGAAGGTTTGCGGAAGCGTTCTGCAGTAGCAGTTTAAGTGCTTTAATTTCATTCAATTACACGAAATTAAATATTGGTAGGGAAAATTTGTAAATTCTGTATTACTTAGCACGTAACGATCAAAGCGATCGTTATTTTTTTATTAGCTGCAAAATTTGGTTAAAACCAGCATATGAACTACGTACATTTATTTACTATCAAAAGTCCAGTAGTTTTTTTCCTTTGACCTTTTTTGAATTCAAAATGCAAAATTCAAAATGCAAAAATAAGAAAAATAATTGTGAATTGATTAATTTTGGGTACAAGCCCCTACTGATTGTAATTTTGAATTGATAATTTTTAATTTTGAATTTGGAGCGCAGCGACTTGACACCCCCTCAAAGATATAAGTTTTATGTTTTGATACCATAAAAGAGTTAATTTATTTTAAGACCTGAGCAGCTAGTAATTTAGCAGCTAAATGCTCCAAGATGAAAAGACGATATTTTTTGGAAGTTGGTGCTGTTACAGTTTGTACCGCATCTTTATTCCCCAATCCATTTATCAGGTCAGCAATCATGACAACATCACAAAACAAATTTGAAGTTAATAAAACTGAAGCCGAATGGCGTGAAATTTTGACTCCAGAACAGTTTCGGGTTCTGCGGAAACACGGTACCGAGCGTGCTGGAACCAGTCCTCTAGACAAAAATTATGAAGCTGGTACTTATTACTGTGCCGCTTGCGAACAACCACTTTTTACATCCGAAACTAAGTTTAACAGTGGTACTGGATGGCCCAGTTTTTATCAGCCCATCGAAGGTGCAATAGAAACAACCATAGATAAAAGTTTCTTTATGACTCGGGTTGAAGTACATTGCAGTCGTTGTGGCGGTCACCTCGGTCACGTATTTAACGATGGTCCTGCACCAACAGGTCAACGTTATTGCATGAATGGTGTTTCCCTTGAGTTTAAACCTGCTGAATCCGCTTAGATTAGGTTTCTCAATTTTAGTTTCTTAATTTTATACGTAGAGACGTAGCATGCTACGTCTCCATAATAATTTGGGATAATGCAAAGATAGTTTTGGATATGTCTACTGATATCCAACTTTAATGTAAATTCTAACCGCATACCGCCACAACTGGTGGTTTTTGATTGAATTGTAGTAAATTATATATTATCATTCCCCTGGAGAATAGAAAGGTGTATGATATATGACTACATAATTGTAGGTGCCGGTTCGGCAGGTTGTGTTCTAGCAAGTCGTCTTACAGCAAATCCAAATATTAGCGTACTTCTATTGGAAGCAGGTAAACCCGACTCCAAGCAAGAAATTCATATTCCTGCTGCTTACCCTAAATTATTTAAAAGTAAATACGATTGGAACTATTATACAGAGCCACAGTTGCATATGAATAACCGCCAACTATACATTCCACGCGGGAAAGTAATTGGTGGTTCCAGTTCCATAAACGCCATGATTTATATTCGCGGACACAGTTACGACTACGATTATTGGAGTGAGCTAGGAAATCAAGGATGGAGTTTCCAGGAAATATTACCCTACTTCAAAAAAGCAGAAAATCGACAACGACGGGGAGATTCTGAAGATTATGGTCTCGACGGTCCACTTCATATTGCTAATTTACGTCATGTCAGTTCTTTATCTCAAGCATTTGTAGAAGCTGCTGTAGAATTTGGAATTCCCTATCGTCAAGATTTTAACAATGCAGAACCAGAAGGGGTAGGAATATATAAAGTCACTCAAAAAAATGGGTCGCGATGCAGTGCAGCAGCAGCTTACTTAAAAACATGTCGCAATCGAGCTAATCTCACAATTCATACCAGTGCTCAAGTAACACGTATTTTGTTTGAAGCAAATCGAGCAATTGGCGTGGAGTATATTCACAATGGTAAAGTTACTTGTCAAACTAAAGTCAGACAAGAAGTAATTTTGTCTGCTGGAGCGATTAATTCTCCTCAGATACTGATGCTTTCTGGGATTGGTTGTGCTGAACACCTCAAAGGTTTAGGAATTCCGGCGATCGCAAATTTGCCAGGGGTTGGACAAAATCTACAAGATCATTTGACTGCTGGTGTTATTTATAATTGCACGAAACCAATTTCTTTAGATAAGTCAAATACTTTAGGTAATTTGTTGAAATACTTCCTTTGGAAGGTCGGTCCCATAACTTCCAATATTGCTGAAGCTGGAGGATTTATTAAACTTAGCCCCAATTCCAAAACACCAGACTTGCAATTTCACTTTGCACCTGTTTATTTTCAAAATCATGGTTTTAACAAAATAAAAGGATATGCTTTCACTTTGGGTGCTACGCTATTGCATCCTCAAAGCAGGGGATATATCCGTTTACGTTGTCCGGATCCTTTAGCTTCACCCCTAAATACAGCCCAACTTTTTGAGTCACGAAGCAGATTTACAGACCCTGATTGCTTCCGTTAGACTTTGTCGTCAAATTCTTCAAGCAAAAGCATTAGATAGATTTCGGGGTGAAGAAATGCTTCCCGGAATACAGGTCAAGCAGGATCGAGAAATAGCTGCTTATGTTCGTAAAATTGCCGAAGCTCTCTATCATCCTGTTGGAACTTGCAAAATGGGTAACGATCCAATGGCGGTTGTCAACTCACAATTACAAGTGCATGGTATTAGAGGGCTAAGAGTTGTCGATGCTTCGATTATGCCCAAAATTACTAGCGGGAATACAAATGCTCCTACTATTGCGATCGCAGAAAAAATTGCTAGCCTTTTAGTTTCTAAGAGTTCATAAAACTATCAACTTTTGAACGCTATAACCAAATTTTTACTGATATTAAATAATTTTTTTATACACAAAATTTAAACAGTCAAAATTTATCTTTGGGGATTTGTACCAATGCCAAAGATTTTTGCTTGAAAATAATATTTGATGGTACCTTCAGTGAAGGAAAACGAGCAGAAATGCTCAGACAATTGGAAGAACAACTCAGAGAAGTAGAAGCAAAAGAAAGATCGTCCCAACTTGAAGAAAGTGACAAGACAAAATTTATTGTTTCTTTGGAAGAACCTTTAAAACTTGAACTGATAAGTCCAGAAGATGCCCAAAAGTTAATCAGTGCCGTAGAAAATGGTCAAATAGCAATCCAAGATGGAATCAAAATGGTTGAGGACATAATTAAATCAGCAAAAGTCAAATAAACAAGTCATATGATGTTCGCTAAACTAGTTATGATATGTCATTGCGAGTGAAACGCAGTGAAACGACGCAATCACAATATACTGGGATTACTTCACTCCGCTATCGCTGCGTTTGTAATGACAAATGTTCTACCGGACATAATATCACACAGTTCTAGAGAGACGTAGCATGCTACGTCTCTACATTCATTATCAAATATCAATTGACAATTTCTCCAAAGCTAATTGTAAATCCTGGGTCAAATCCTTAACTGCTTGCTTGGCTCCCTTGCGACTACTTTGATAATTCGACCAACGCTCTGTCACTGAAATTGGCTCACCGATAGTTATGTGGGCTTTTCGCCAACCAAGACGGGGTCTACCGGGTATTTTTCCTTCCCTAATTCTGGCTAATAAATCAAACATTAATAGAGATATTTCTGCAAAACGCTCGAAACTAGCTTTTTCCCGCACATATTTAGTTGTAGCTGCAACAAAAGTTTCTACCAAGCGCATATGTCTTATTTTTAGATTTGCTTCTTTTGCAACCCAATCAGCTAATCCCCGTTGTAAACTTGGTAAAGCATTTAAATGTTCTGTAGAAGGAAAATCTTCCCGATAAATATAATTCCAAGCTGCTTCTTCTATATGGCGACAACGTTTTTCTAAACTTCCTTGTGCTTCTAAACCGAAATATTTTTCCGCAACTTGTAAAGCTGTTTCCCTTAAACGCTGCAATCTAAAATCTAAAATTTCCTCGTGATTTGTTGATTCTTTAGATGTAAATTTTTTTGGTAAATCTTGATGATAAAAGCGACGATAAAAATCTTCTATTTGAGAAAGTAGATGTTCTGCAAGGCGTAAAATACGTTGATAGTAAATTTCCTCACGATTTTTAGTAACGAATACCTCAATATTTTGAATTGATAAACCGCTATTTGCTTCTAATTTACCCAATAACGAGTTTAATTTGTCCCAGGGTTGTTCTGGATAAGAATACTTTATTGCCATAGGCAAAATCATAACTGTTTCGTCACGATTTGCTTTGACTAAATCTTCTACACACCAAAATCCTAACTGAGCAACACCAGATTCTAATGGACTTACAATACCACTATGACCGTTAGTTGCACCTTCTGGCGCAATTGCTATCGGGAATTTACCATTTACAAATAAATCCCTAGCTGTACGCAGACATTCTAAATCTATTCTTTTTCCGCGACGAATCGGAACCCCACCCAAATTAGAGAATAAGCAGCCAAGCCAGTTACCAGCCCATAACATCATCCCCCGGTCATAGAGAAAATGGGTGTGAATGGGATTTTGCAGTGAAATTCCTTGCTGATGAGCAATTTTAGGCATTTGTCGAGATAGAAGATAAGCCATACTTAGCGGATCGTCTACCTCTGGGTGGTGAAACGCCATCAAAAACCGAACTTTACCCATTTGGAATTTATGGTAAAGTCCTGCTAACACCTCAAGATTACTTCCTCCAACCTTTGCGATACCTGTAGGTAACCAATTTCGTGTTCGTAATCTTAACAAGACCGGTAGCGATAAATAAGAAAAATAATGTACCCAAGGGTTAAAGTGAGGTGGAATAAATTTAAGTTTTGGTTGAGCAGAATGAATTTCTTCTGACAAAATTACGCCCCCAGTTCGTAAACGAGATGGACAAATTTTACTCTTTGAGGGTTACGAAAATAAACGGTATCTTACTACTGGAATATTCTATTTTATTTCAAATTACCCCACATAACTTGTTCTTTCTGTTCATGATTCATAACCGGAGTTGCTTATCAGTTACGGACAGATTAAAGTTCCAGCGATGTATAAGTATCTTAAAGAATAATTAGTAGTTCTATTTAGGCTTTTATTTGAAATAAAAGTAATTGATATTTACAAATTGACTTGAAATAAAATAATAAGCCACATTGAGTAAAATCAAAGTGACTTATTACTTCATATTAAGTTTTAGTAAAATTAACCTGGCATCGAGCTATTTTCACGGGAGGCAACCCTCCAACTATCGTCGCCGCAACAGCGTTTCACCTCTGAGTTCGGGATGGTTCAGTGTGGTTCCACTGTGCCATA
>NZ_JASJDK010000206.1 GCF_030065675.1 Mastigocoleus sp. MO_188.B34
GAAGTTCTATATGTAACAGATGGGGACTATCCCACTTCCTTTTTATCTCTACCATGAGCCCAGTTGCAATTGTGACTGGGTTTTGGTGATTTAAGGGTTAATTAACAGAATTAGTGAATAAATCAGTAAATAAAATACTTATTGTCCAATTGGAATAGTGATAAGAAACTCAGTACCTTCTTCCCGAGTAGATACACACTTCAATTGTCCGTGATGATTTTCGACAATAATTTGATAGCTAACCGATAAACCCATACCAGTACCTTTCCCAACTGATTTGGTACTGAAGAAAGGGTCGAAGATACATTTCTTTACTTCTTCTGTCATTCCAATTCCGTTATCAATTATACGGATGCATACTTTTTCTGAATTAATAATCTCTGTACAAATAACAATTGTAGGAATTGAGGATATTTCTACACTTGTTTGCACTGACACATCTGTATTATCTATATTCAAGCTTGAAAGCAATTTTGGAGAAAGCTTTGCTTTTTTATGATTCTTTTCTTCTAATGCATCAATCGCATTAGCCAGTATATTCATAAATACTTGATTCAACTGGGAAGGATAACACTCGATTTTTGGAAGTTCGGTATATTTCTTCAGAATACGAATTTGAAAACTACTGGATGTTTGCTGTAACCGATGCTGTAATAAATATAAAGTGTTATCAATTTCTGTATGGATATCTACTAGTTGGCTGTTAGCCTCATCTAAATGGGAAAATTTTCGTAATGACTCAACAATTCTACGAATTCGGATTGCACCTGTATTCATTGAATTGACCAGTTCAAAGAAATCTTCAGCAATAAAATCTAGATCGATTTCTTCAATTTTTTGACTAATTTCTCCATTCGCTTGGGGATAATGCTGTTGATAAAGGGAAATAAGTTGTAGCAAATCTTCAGCATAGTTTTTTGCTGGTTCAATATTACCGTAGATAAAATTGGTAGGATTGTTAATTTCGTGAGCTATACCTGCAACTAAACTCCCCAGAGAGGCCATTTTTTCGGAAAGTAAAAGTTGTGCTTGGGTGATTTTTAATTCAGAAAGAGTTTTTTCTAGTTCTTGTGCTTTTTGTCTTTCCTGTGCTTCCGATTTTTTTAAAGCTTCTTCTACTCGTTTGCGTTCCCGTAGTGCAGCTTGTCTTTCACTAATATCTCTTGCTACCCACAATACTTGACTATTAGAAATTGGAGAAATACTAGCAGCAAACCAATATTCTTCATTATCCCAAGATAAGCTGTAATCAAAATTAACGATTTGTTGTGTATTGAGAGACTGTAAAACTTTTTCCAACCATATTCGAGTATTTTCTCCTTGAAAAAATTGCTCTACTGTTTGAGTGACTAATTCTGTTTGATTTTTATGTAAACAAAGATTATTGGTTGGTATTATTTCAACATTTCGTAGTAGTTCATTGTTAATACTAATTACAAGTACAATATCACTCATCGCCTCAAATATGGCACGCATTTGAGCTTCTGAAGTACGTAACTTTTGTTCCAGCAATTTGCGGGTTTCAATCTCTTTTTGTAGCCGCTGGTTTAATTTTATTAATCTTAATTCATCTTCTTGGGAATCATGGAGATTCATATATGATTATTTGTTTTAGTTTTTTACTTTTACTTTTTAATTTAATGTATGAATTTAGTGTAATTTGATGCAAGTAATTTTGTGCAAAGTATTTGAGCATAAAACTAGTTAGTAAATTTACATCTCTTTTTTAAGGTCACATTTTTTAAAAGTCATTAAAATTTATACATCAAGTTACATTGATTAAATAATAGCTTGTATTCAATGGTAACTACTATGTACTCTCTACCCCCTCACTTATAGCAATTACACCTACAGTCATTGTGCCGATCGCCAGCAGTTTTTGTTAGGAACAGGGTATGTTCTCAGCGTAATTCATGAATCAGTAGCTGTCTTTAGTTTGGCTACATTTTCTTAAGCTAATTTTTCCCAGAATCCAGACAAAAATAGTTTTCTTTTATTATGGAGATATAATATTCCAAAATATAATTTATACATAAACAACATAAAGTTAAAAGAATACTGGCAACAATGTTAACAATTGAGCTATCCCCTACTGTCGTAAGCCGTATATTAACTATATAGCTCATATCCCTATTAAGTAATAATTCTTACGTAAACGCAATTAGATTTTTATTCAATAATGTAACTACAAGTATCCGGATAATTATCTGTGTTTATGCTTCTCTTCATTTTAACCCCATGTTATTTTGCCGAAGCATTACGTAATCGGGAATGTTCAAAGCACATTCTATTCGTCTAGATTGAGTTATATGGAGGTTCTTGGTTGAGTGGGGTACACTCTCTCTGTAGCTAAGGTGGTGTAGCTATAGCTATGATGTAACCGTTCGTTGGGGAAAATTGAGATGCATTTTCGATGAAAGCATTTCTAGGTTTGGAAACAGATGTATTCTAGTCAAGTATAAGCCGCTATATTACTGAAAATAAATGATTTAAGATTGCTATAACAGCCATATATTAACAATTACCCTTCGGGTTTCTCACGCAATTGATCATGGGTAACCCCTAGGACAGCGCTGTCTCAACAATAAACACTTAACTAAAGGATATAAAACCAGTGGTCAGTACTCCGGATATTAATACCTCTACACAACAACTTCCCGAACACAACGGAAGATTTGGAAAATTTGGCGGTAAGTATGTCCCTGAAACTTTGATGCCTGCACTCAGCGAACTAGAGGCAGCTTATCAAAAATATCGCCAAGATCCAAGTTTTCAAGCAGAACTGCAAGATTTATTACGGGATTATGTCGGAAGACCCAGTCCTTTATATTTTGCCGAACGCTTGACTCAGCATTATGCGAAACCTGATGGTACAGGGGCACAAATATACTTAAAGCGTGAAGATTTAAATCATACTGGCGCTCATAAAATAAATAATGCTTTAGCTCAAGTACTACTAGCAAAGCGTATTGGGAAAAAGCGAATTATTGCTGAAACCGGAGCCGGTCAACATGGAGTTGCTACGGCTACAGTTTGCGCCCGTTTTGGTTTGGAATGCGTCATTCACATGGGTATTAATGACATGGAACGTCAAGCCCTAAATGTATTTCGCATGCGTTTAATGGGAGCTAAAGTTAATCCAGTATCAGCAGGAAGTGGAACCTTGAAAGATGCATGTTCCGAAGCGCTGAGAGATTGGGTAACTAATGTGGAAACCACCCATTACATTCTTGGTTCTGTAGCAGGTGCTCATCCCTATCCCATGATGGTGAGGGATTTCCATGCAATTATCGGTCAAGAAACTCGCGTCCAAGCTGCTGAGAAATGGAATGGTTTACCAGATATTTTAATTGCTTGTGTGGGTGGTGGTTCGAATGCGATCGGACTATTTCATGAGTTTATTGATGAACCATCGGTGCGGTTAATTGGTGTGGAAGCAGCAGGTGAAGGTGTAGCGACTTCCAAACATGCAGCAACTTTAACCCAAGGACGAATTGGTGTATTCCAAGGAGCAATGAGTTACATGCTCCAAGATGATGATGGACAAGTATTAGAAGCCCATTCCATTAGTGCAGGTTTAGATTATCCTGGTGTGGGACCGGAACATAGTTACTTAAAAGATGTTGGTCGTGCTGAGTACTATAGCGTTACCGACAAGGAAGCATTAGCTGCATTTCAACTGGTATCCGAATTAGAAGGAATTATTCCTGCATTAGAAACCGCTCATGCTTTCGCTTATCTAGAAAAACTTTGTCCTCAATTGGAAGGTAGTCCCCGTATTGTGATCAATTGTTCTGGTAGGGGTGACAAAGATGTGCAAACTGTGGCTAAGGTTTTGAAAATTTAAGTCTGAGAAGGTGTTTATAAATAAAAAAATTGTTGTAGGGTGTGTTAGACCAATTACTATACCTGACTTTATTAATAATAAATTTAACAGGTCTAACGCACCGACTTAAGATGGTGCGTTACGGCAAATTCTGAATTATTCCAACTATTAAATCCTTATTTTGCCGTAATATACCCTACTTTAGAATTTATTTGCACTATTGTTTGATTTTAAGATCCCCCTAAATTCCCCTTGGAAAGGTGGACTTTGACTGTTCTCACTTTTTCAACAGAAGTAGATTCCTCTAAATTCTCCTTGGAAAGGGGGACTTTGACTGTTCCCACCTTTTCAACAGAAGTAGATTCCCCTAAATTCCCCTTGGGAAGGTGGACTTTGACTGTTCCCCCCTTTTTCACAGAAGTAGATTCCCCTAAATTCCCCTTGGGAAGGAGGACTTTGACTATTCTCACTTTTTCACAGAAGTAGATTCCCCTAAATTCCCCTTGGGAAGGTGTACTTTGACTGTTCTTACTTTTTCCACAGAATTAGATCCCCCTAAATCCCCCTTGGGAAGGTGTACTTTGACTGTTCTTACTTTTTCCACAGAATTAGATCCCCCTAAATCCCCCTTGGGAAGGGGGACTTTGACTGTTTACCCCCTTTTGAAAAGTATTTCAAAATCAAGGGGAAACAAAATGCAACTATTGCGATTAGAAGCTGAGCATAAGCATTAAAATACCCTTTAATAAAGATGAAGGATAAAATGTTTACCCTAAAATAACATCTTGGAACTCTACGACCACAAGCCAATAACCTGTTGTGGCAGTACTTTAAAGGCGCTAACGGTCACATCGCGCAACAAACAACGGAGGGTGAGATATGGAAAATAAACAAGATCTGCATACCGACTTACGCTCAGTTTTCGATCAGTTAACAAAGTTCAGGGAAAGTCATCCAAATGCCTGGAAAGTTGTTAATAAGCGTCTACTTGAGAATGGTAGTACTACGCTTACCGATGCGGATGCTGCGCTTTTTTATGCTTTGGAAATAATTGAAGAGATAGATTTCCAGCAGGTGTAATATTTAAAAGTCAAAAGCTATTACCATAGCGTGTCCGCAGGACATAAGTCAAAAGTCAAATTATGTAGTGCTATATTATTTGTTCCCGTAATCATTATTGGGATCCCCGTAAAGCCCTTAAAAAGCTGGAAAAGTCAAAATTCCTCCTTTCCAAGGGGGATTTAGGGGGATCCAAGATATATTAGGTACCAACATCCTCATTGCTTCCATATGTCTCGAAAACCACGTGAAATCAAACCCGGATATTGCTATCACACCACCACTCGCTGCAATAATCATGAGTTCAAACTAACTCGTCACGAATCACGAATGCCGTAAAGGTGTTTCTTTATGGATTAAAAAGCCCTGGAAAAGTTTCAGTTCAAACTTTATAGCTTGTGCAATCCTACCCAATAGGAATCAAAATTGCTTCAAAGTCTATGAATTTGTAGAAATATTTTTTAATAATAAATATTTACGAAAAGCTGTATCAACAACCTGTTAAAGTCTGGAATTTATGTGGGTCAGAAAATTCAGTCTCGTCGTAATTTCAATATTTCCAATGCCACCATTAGCATTCCCAGGGTGTTTGCCATTCCTCCCATCTCATTCCATTCCATTTCTTTTGCTAGCTTTTTATACGATGAACTTAATTGTGCAAGTTCTTCTTTTTCAAGTATTTCTTCTGCAACCTTACGCTTTTGCTTTTGTTCCTCAGGCTTACCTATCCTTTGGGAAACCTGGCGCTCATCATCATTCATTAGCCGCTCAAGAATAGATTTCGGATACATAGTCAGAAAAAGGCGAGAGACAGACGTTTCGTATTGAGCAAACTTCAGATCGCTACCACAAAATTCGCCTAATATATACTTCAATATACTCAATTTTCCTTCCATCATGTCTGTCGGATCTCGATGATTTCCGTCATCAAATAAACGACTCAGATCACGATAAAACTCACCTTCAACACTTTGATCGACTTGCGGAAATTCCTTTTTTAATACATCTAAATGTGTCGAAGCAATCGCAATAGGTAAATGTCCCTCTACAGCCCGTAGTTCCCACCTAAGATTCTCAAAAATAGAGTCCTTTACTTTCCAGCCAACGCGTTCAATGAACTGTAGATAGGTTTTCCAATCAGTCCGTCCCAGCTTGTCACACAACTCAATCCAGATTTGCTTTTGTACACTAAACCCAAATTTATCGCCACTGGAAGCCAACCAAAGTTTGTCAATTGTAAGCAAGTCCTTCTCTGGAAAATTTTCTATATCCTGTGCCCTCAAATAACCTTCTTTTTCTCGTCCAGAGACCCAAAGCATCTTTTCAACCGTTTCGTCATTGGCAGCCTTAAAATTCTTGGTACCAAGCAATTGAGCTAGTTTAGTGTAATCGACTCCTACTTCAGACGCTTTGAAGCCGGTGGTGGGTATATTTTTTGGTAACTTACTTTCCTCTAAACTTATTTCGTTATTTATATAAAAAATAGCAATAGTTTTTAAGTGGGAGTTTTCAGGGTTTGACTTATGTGCAGCATCAATTAAATATTTGACCCAGTTCTCAGCTTCCGCTTTTTTTATTAAGTTAAAAACAATCTCCTGTAAATTATCTCCTCCAGCAATTACGTCTAACTTTTTATTTGTATTAAAAGATAGCATTTGCTCTAGTGATACCTTATTAGGGAAAGCATCAATTAAAGCACCTTGTAATTGTTCACGCTGTTTAGCAGATAAATCCATGTTTTTCTCTTAAGCTATTCTAGAAAAATTATAGACAGTGGAGAATCGTTACTATGACCCCAAACAACAGTGATTATTTAACAATTATTAGTTTTATGTGATCGCTCTTTTGTCCAATAAGGATAATTTTTTCGTTCAAACTTAGAATATGTAATACATCGCGGCGGAAATAAAGCACCCATTTATGAAACGTCAAAACTAAAAAAACACTACTTTTGATTTCCGCGTAGCGGTACTAAGACTTATGTTCTTTGCTGATCTGGCTAATCTTCTTCTGGAAAGTCATTATTTCTTAGATCTTGATCTGAAGATACATTATTTTTTTCATGAGTTTTTTCATGGGTTTTTTCAATAATCTCATCCACCTGGGATTTATCCGCCACTATAACAATCTCGGTTTCTGGATGTGATTTCTGTCCCCACTTATCCAAAACATCTACAACTAAAACCTGTGTCATCCAAATTTTGGCAACAACTGTTAAGGGAAGCGCTAATAATAAACCTAAAAAACCAAAAAAGTAAGCAAAAAATAATTGGGAAATTAAAGTAATTGCTGGTAATAAAGAAACTTGATGCGCCATTACCACCGGCGTCAAAAAATTACTTTCAACCTGCTGAATCACAAAATATAAAATTAAAACAGCAAATGATTTCCAGGGTGCATCTAATAATGCGATCGCCATTGCTGGAATGACGCTCATAGTGGGACCCAAGTTGGGAATCAAATTTAAAAATCCCGCTAAAACCCCCAAAGCCAAGGCAGCAGGAACTTGCAAAGCCCACAAACCAATGACACTCATCAATCCCACTACACACATTGCAATAAATGCACCGGATACCCACCCCTGTAAAGAATCCTCACATTCATTCAAAATTCCATCTACTTTGCGGCGATAAAAGGAAGGAAACAAACGAATAAAGGCTTTACGGTAAGATAAGGGGCTAGCTAATAACATCCCCGTTAACACTAATACTAAAAGAACTTTAAGCAAAGCTTCCAAAGAACCGGAAACAAAAGCAAAAGAACTTCCTAAAACACGTTCGATAAAAGGTTGTGCTTGTTCTAATAATCGATTGATATCGGGTATGTAATCACTATATTGGCGGGGAATTTGAGTTTCTAGCTCATCCAACCAAGCATTAAAACGCGCAATACCTTGGGGAACCTTACTAGTCAATTCTTGGAATTGATCTGCAAATGGCGGTACGATCAGCCAGAAAAAACCAATAATAATTCCAAAAAAGATAATTACTGATAAAAATACAGAGAATCCCCGTTTAAGTCCCAAACTTTGCAAATATTTTGCCAGTCGGTTTAAAGTGGTAGCAATTACCACCGCAGCAAACATTAGCAAAAGTACTTCTCGAATTTGCCACAGTATATATAAAGATAAAAGTATGGCAATTAAGCCAATCCATTGACCTAAATTCACGCCAGTCTCCCAGGTTTTGATGTGAGTGTCCCACAGGGGAAATTCAAAAGTAAAAAGTAAAAAGTAAAAAGATGTCCTACGGACACGCTTTGCGAACAAAATAGATCAAGGCTGTACAGTGTTAACGCCTAGCAATTAGCGTAGTCATAGCGTATTCTAGGTACTGTGGGTGTAAGCGCAGCAAAAGTATTAAACTCCTCGCAGTAGATGAAATCAGCAGATTTTACTCACTAAGCTAAAATGCTTGCTGGAAAAGCAGTCCCCCAATTTTTTCTTGGGAGTAAGATAGATATTCAAGCTACTTTAGCTAGTTTCAGTAATTTGAACTCAGCAATTTGAACCCAGCAATTTGAGCATAGATCGAAAAAGAATATATTTCAAAGTATGATTTATTACTCACAAATGATACTGTTTTACTCTAGATTCAGTGCTAATTAAACATATTCCAGAGAATGTACATAATATATAAGTTTGATTTATGTGCTACTAGTTAGTAATTTTTTCATGTCGCTGCATTCGCCAAAGCAGGATAAACCCTAATACTATTGTGGGTAATAAAACAATAATTAAGACTGTAGTTGTTGTGGCTGGGATGGAGAAATTTGGCAATATATCTTTAATTAACAGCGAAATAACTAGCGATAGCAAAAAAACTTTTATAATCAATTTCATTTTATTCTTGATTGAAAGTACGGCAATTTTCCTAGTTAGGGTGTGGTAGATACTACTGTTGCCAGTCGCATTAAATTTCTACAATGTTCTCAGGCGGAAGGATTAAATAACAACCCAACTGTTCCCACACCACCATGATTTACTTACAA
>NZ_JASJDK010000075.1 GCF_030065675.1 Mastigocoleus sp. MO_188.B34
TTTGCCGCGTTCTAAGCGTAACGTAGTTTATGACGCTGTCGCGTCACACTGCGTTAATGCGTGTCCGTAGGACATAAGTCATTACATAGCGTGTCCGTAGGACATAACCCTAATGCGTATTGCTTTTAGGGTAAATATATGTGCTAACGTAACTTCGTAGTGCTATAAATCTGCATCTTTGACCATTTGCAACAACTAAGAGGCAAAATGGAGTCTTCGAACTATATCCCCCAAGGTCAAACTGGGAATCATAAAATGAAGTCGAAGATGTTTCTTCTAACATCTTCTTTACCATTTTTTGATTCACTTTGTTGACTATGATAAGTAAATTATAATTCTTTTAATTTTCAAATATTCTAACCCTAGCATAGTAAAAAATGATGTTGGGTATTACTTTTGTTTGATGTGGGACCTATCTTCAGAACTAGGAATTCAAATTACACAATTATAATGAGACTTAATAATAAAGATTATTATTCTGAAGTCGAAAACGTATCGTTAGTTTTTTGAATACTTTGTAACAATAAATAATTCAAAACAGTTCTAATGACAATAATTGCTGCAAGTCTTCCAATATCTTCCCAATTAGGAGCGATAGTTGTTCTGAGAATAGTCCCTCCAACCAAAAAGCTTAATCCTAAAGAGAAAGAATAACCCATCTGTAAACGGCTTTCTTGAAAAATTTTAGCGGAAGCAGATAAAGAAAAAGCATTACCTAAATATATTATTAGACCTTTAATAATACCAATAGAAATTACGAAAAGAGCGAGGATTTGACAAATATTAATTGCTATTCCATTTAGGATTGTGACTAAACCTTCCATTTAGTTTTTCCAATAAGCTTGTCTAAGATTATATGTCTAAGATTATATATACAACGTACTCAGCATTGATCGATTCTTTACTTTGGAGCTAGTCATATGATGTTAGCTTAATCACTTCCCATTAAATTTGTAGCGAGAAGAGAGCAGGGTGCGCAGGGAGAAAATATTTCCAGTTTTTTATAATTTCCAGTTTTTTATACAAGTATGGCAATCATAACTAATACCAATTTAATCAATCATTGCAACAGATTAACCCGTAGAGACGTACCAGAGGCTAACGCCGACGCCGCAGGCTCTGGTACGTCTCTACAAAATCTATCTGTCTCATTATTTTTCTAAATTAGTATAATTTAGCGGAAATGATATCAAGTATTAAGTTACAAACCTTGATTGCTAAACATTGCCTAAAAAAAAACGAAAAAAATCAAGCTTAAGTAATATTTCAATTAACGCAAGCGTAAACGTGGAAAAAAGCGTGAAGTCAATATGCGAGAAGTGGTAAATGCTATTTTTTACATTCTGCGTGCAGGCTGCTCATGGCGAATGATGCCTCATGATTTACCCCCATGGCAAACTGTATACTGGTATTTTCAACGTTGGCAGTTGGCAGCGCAAAGATATATGGCAAAAAATCCATTCAGTGTTGCGATCTGCTTGCAGCAGCGCTTCGCTATCGCAGTTAAGGGAAATTGAAGGACGAGACGTTGAACCGTCAGCAGGAATCATAGATTCTCAAAGCGTTAAAACGACGGAAAAAGGAGGGGTTAATGGCTATGATGCCGGAAAAAAGATTAATGGTCGCAAACGCCATATCCTTTTGGATACGATGGGTCTAATTTTGATGGTTGTTGTACATGCTGCTTCTGTTCAAGACCGTGATGGAGGAAAATTAGTGTTAGAAAAAATTCAACATTCCTTTCCCAAATTACACTTAATTTGGGCGGATGCTGGATATGCAGGAAAACTAATCGATTGGGTTAGATATTTTATTGGTTGTGCAATCGAAATCGTCAAACGCTCTGATGACACCTCCGGTTTTAAAATATTGCCAAGACTAACGCCTCGCTCCGCTAACGACGTTGGGTAGTAGAGCGTACATTTGCATGGTTAGGTCGCTATCGTCGTCTGAGTAAGGACTACGAATATTATCCTCAAACAAGTGAAACCATGATATACGCAGCTATGACGCATCTAATGTTACGTCGATTGGCTCGCCATCATCGTTGCTCAATCGCTTAAGAATTATTTTATAAACACGCTCTAAGTGAGTCAGTTAATTCCATAGACAATTTTAGCACCCAAAAAAATTAACTATGCATTATTGAATTTACTACATTTTGGGGGTATGCAAAAATAGTATTGAATTAGTAAAAAAGACGTAGCAATGCTACGTCTCTACATCAAGTTCTCAAGATAGACAAAATTCTAACGACTTCTGGAACGTCCAATGTTTACAGAAGATTGTTTAGGTTGACATAAGTGATTTGGTAGTTGTTTAATCATTTGTGACAATTTGGGTGATGGATTTGGAACTGAATAAAATTGCTGTAATGCATCAGACCATAATCCTTTTTGTGCAAAGTAGTTAGCTTTACTTAAAGCTATCTTTTCTGCATCTGCACCCTTGTTTTTTTGTAATCTTTCCAAAGCCCTCAATTCTACTGCAATTTGATTTCGCTGTGGTGCTTCCATCACTTTAAAGGGAACGAACATGGTTGGATAAGCACTTTCACGTTCGCTTAAAAATACTGACAACCTATAGATTTTACCAGGTTCCAAGGCTTGACCTGTATAATTTACACTTTTATAGTTCACACCTGTATAGTTTACACTTATATAGTTTGCACTTTTATCACTTGAATTTGTGTTGTTCACATCTTCATTAGTTATACTTTGAGTCCCGGTTACAATTTGAGTTTCCAGATATTCCTTGTTACCTGGGATTCCTACTGCTATTTTCTTAATGTCACCTTTCCAGAGAAAGAATGGTTTAGTATTCCAGACAATTCTGGTTTGGGATGGTGCATCCGGGGAAATTAAACACAGGGGTTTTCCTGGACGAGAACCAGTTCTACGTGGTTTTATCGGTGGTTCTGGGTCTTTAGGTTTGGGTTTAGATTTTGGCTTGGGTTTAGACTTGGACTTAGGTTTGAATATCTGATTCCACAAGCTTTGTATAAGTGAAGTGTTCTGTGCGTGGATAGTTTGAGGATTTAACGAAAATAAATAGATTAAAACTGTAACAGATAAAATTGAACTACGTCGTATCGATGTAATTTTATTCATAAATCAGCCTTTTTTTGATAAAAAGCGTGTAGAACGTAAAACCAAAAAGTTATTGTTGGTAATAACCAAGGCAAAAGAATCGCTGCGGGTGAAATATAAAGCTGTAAACTAATTAATGCATAGATTGTAGAAGCTACAGTTAGTAGAATCAAATTTTGTCGGCATTGTTCCGGATTTTTACGTAGATTATATGATGTAAATTTGCCTATTAATATTGCAAAACCGATCGCCCATAAGTCGGGGATTGGTACCACCATTCTGTTTTTGAGGTAGTGGTGGGTCATATATGCATGAACTTCACCACCTGTAAGTACTCCACGGGTATTATAAGGATTATCTTGATTTCGCCAGTAACCTAAAGCAGCAGGTAAATCAAAATTATCCTCATTGTTCTGTGCGATTCCAGCTTCACCATATGCACCTGGTGCAACAATTATAATCTGCTGAGAAAGTTGCTGGAATTGAGGATGGGTTTGATTTTCTAGTAATTTCCAAGCAGGAATAGTTTGATATACCTGTTTTGGAGAGATAGAAAAATCTATAATTGGATGCAACCACATTTGATGCAGGTAATAGCTGTTGGCTGTTAACGGTTGTAAGCGTTTCCTTGCAGATATCAAATTTGAATATTTGCGATTATCCCTATTATTTCTGATATAGTTATTTATCTGTTTCCAAAAATCTTGTTTACTTTCTAGTTGTGGTTGTGGTGAATTGGGATATTTCTGTAACTGATGGGAAATAGCTAAAAGAAACGGTAAAGGTCTGGGTTTAGGATTATCATCTGAACTGGGTAGTAGTTGCATATAGCCAGGTAAAACCTCGATTTCTCCTGGTAAACTCCAGTTGTGACTGGCAATTTCTTCATGTACACTCAGCCATGTACCATTCGGATCGCGAGTTTTAGGAAATACAAACCATGTGGGTTGAGATTTATTGGGTTGGGATTTAGTGGTTTTAGATCTAGAATCCAAACCAGCTTTGATAGAATTTCCTAGAATGCGATCGCTATTTCGATTTGGTCTATCTAATAAATAGTCAATACCAATAACTGGCGCTTTTAATTCTACTAATTTATCTATTAAACTCGCCAAATACTTGCGGTCCATCGGTCGAGGATTAAAAATTCTGGCTTTATTAATTGATTCATTGTCTATTTGCACCAATAAAACAGGAGGAGTTGTTACCGAATTAATTTGACCTGTTAAATTGCGATATATGGCTTGTGCTAATACCCGTCTTTCTAACAACCAACCCTGTACGGGAAGCTGTAAACTAATTAATACTAAAGCAGAAATTGTTACAGCTTCTAAAGGGGTTGGAATTAAACTTTTCAGACTTTGCTTAAATCCAAAAGGCTCGATACGAAATAAAGGTGCTGCAGGATGACAAAATAAAGAAGGAACTAGATAAGAACTAGGATAAGTCAGGTTTTTTTCTACTTTCAAATACTGACTAGCTGCTAACAAACATTCGTGAACGTCTTTGTATTCAGCTAAAGCTTGGGAAAATTTAACTATAAAATCAGTTGCGATCTGATTATGAATCGGTTCTCGCATAATTGCAACTTGACTAATTCCTAGATCGATTAACTTATTAGCAATACTCAAACCGCTACAGGAATTAAAAATTGCAACTTGTAATCCCTTTTTTTTCGCAATACTTAAATGTGTTTCTAGTTCGCTTAAATATAAACAAGTATTAGGTGCGATCGCAATTTCTCCGCCAGTGAGATAAGTTTCGTTACTATGTCCGGCAAAAAATAAAATATCCCAACCTTTATCTGAGTTTAGGGCTGAGATTATTTCCTGTTTTAGTTCATCAAGATCTATTCCTGTTTTCCAACCAACAAACTCAACGTCAACAATTTTATTTAAAGATTGTAAAGCTGTTTTTTCTGTCTCAAAATTTAAGTTGGTATCGTCACCTAAAATTGCTAATATTCTGGCTTTACGTCTAATAACTGGCTCTGATGTCGATTGAATAATATTAATTGGCTGACGAACTATACGGATTTTATCGGCAGCAAATTCTGTCCCGATTTCCCATGATTCCCAGGGTAAACGTGCTAATTCAAGGTCATTGCAACTAATAAAAATGTTTGTGATGGAGTTACATTTGGGTTTATATTTATTGCTTTTATTTTCTTCAAGTTTATCTTTTTCAAATTTATCTTTTTCAAATTCTTTACTTAAGAAAACAATCTTAGAACGAATTTCAAATAATTTACTGCTGCGTAACCATTGGTCGAACTCAGATAAAAGTTTAGCTTCTGATTGCACTAATTTTGTACGCCAATCAGTTACAGGAGTAGCAACAACCCCTTGATTAATAACCTTACCTCGCATTTGGGTACGATAAAACTTACGATAAAATCGCTGCCATTCTTGATATGATGATATAATTATTTCAGGATAAGTAACTTGAGCATTAATTTGTTGACCTTTACCCCAAGAAAGTTCAAATAAACAGGTTTTATCGACCTTTTGAATTTTCAAATATACATTAATCATCAGTTATCTATTACTTGTTAGTATCATCGACTAATATCAAAAGCAAATGGTGGTAAAGTGACTTCCACACCATCAGCTAAACTCGCGGTTACAATAAACTTCTCATTCCAATTCCCAGCGACGCAAGTATACAAATAAGAGTCAACCTGCTCTGGATTTACCCTCTGCTCGACTAAAATACCAGTTTGGTCGCTGACTTGTAACTTCAAATTTTCCGGTAAAGTATCTGGCACAGGTGCGCCTAAAATTAATAGTAAACTCCAGGAATTAGGCTCATTTTCCGTAGATGAATTCCATGTCACAGCATATAACCTCAAAGGAATACCAGCTAAGACAAAATCATGGTATCCAGACCGTGCTACTGAGGAAATTTCTACACCATTGGCTTCTAGTTGCAATTTAATTGCTTCAAATTCTTCTAGAGGACTTCTAAAAGCTGTAGCAGATGCAAAGCTTGGTAATAATGTCCAAGATAATTCCTGTCCGACTTCATCTAATTCATCCCATAACCAACGTCCGACGTTTATTGCAGGTTGTACGAGCAATTTAATTAAATCTCTTAAACTAGTGTTTAATTCTAAATTGTAAATTTGATGGTTTTGAGTTTGATAGTTTTGAGTTTGATGGTTTTGAGTTTGATTGTTTTGTGTTTGATTATTTTGTGTTTGAATCTGTAAATTATATATCCAATCAACTAATTCAAAATTGGTAAGAACTGCTGTTACTTGTTCCCAACTTAAAACTTGCCAAAGTTCTGTTTCTGGCGATCGCAATAGAGGTAATAATTTTACTAATTCGCCCTCCATTGCTGCTAATTTTTCCCTACGGTTGCTTGAAATTGCAGGTAAAGGGATTGCTGTTGGTTCCAAAGCGCGTAAATATAATAGTAAATTATTAGGATTATTTTCAAAACAAGTTAAAGGTATTTGATAATTCCAGTCTGTTTGTAGAGAGTTTTTTTCTGTAGTCCCGATACTTTCAAGATTTTCAAGTAATTTAGGATAAGAAATAAATCCCCTAACACAACCACATTCTTGTTCTTCCAAAACTTCTACTAAAACATAAAAGTGAGGAACAAATTCTGGAATATCTACGACTATTCTTGATAGAGATACTTGTTCTTCAAAAATACTGGGAATGGTAATTAAACAAATTTTAAATTCACCAATTTTCAAATTAGTGGTGGCTGGAATTAGATTTGCTAATGGTGGTTTATTAATTGTAGATTCTTCCCAATCAACAGTTAGGGTGTTATGACGTTCTTCTAACCATTTTTCAAAAGTATATAACGTCAAAGCATTTAAATAAGTTTGCCATTGACGCGAATAATTAGGGATTTTGTTGCTAACTTCTACAGCCCGACTAACATCTTCAGAATCAAGATAAATTGTTTCAATCGGTAAGGGTTCAAAATCAATAGACATTGGTAAAGTACTCATATGAATGGGATTTAGATATTTTTGAATTTTAGATTTTGAATTTTTAACTTTGAGCTAAAAAATAGTATTCGTCGACAGCGAAAATCAAAAAATATAAAGTTTAATTTATGAGTCATGAATTTTTCTTCTTTCTTCTAATTGTTTGCAAAGAGTTTGAGAAAAACAACTCATTGGAATATTGCTCTTAATTGTCGATGCTTCCTTATCAGCTTGGGAAATTACTTTATTTATTTCTTCTTCTATAGCTTCGTTAATTTGCAAATCTAATTTTTTTAAACGTTCTGGAGTAGAGTAATTTTGAGCGATATCCAATATACTTTCTCTTAATTTTAATAATATTTCTTGTCGTACATCAGCACGAAATTCTTTGAGTTTTAATAATCGAGTTACTGTATCTTGGGCGCGTAAACCTAATTTTTTGGCGATTTCTCCCATTGATAATCTTTTACAGTGAAATAAATATAATGCTGTGGTGAAGTTATTTGCTTTCTCTGAATTTTTTTTCTGTAGTTTTCCCACTCGCGATCGCACAACTGAATTTAGCGCACTATCTAAACAATTTGACATTTGTAAACGATAAGCTTGCAAAAATTCTTGAGTGCGATCTACTTGTGTTGTCAGATTTTCCGAATTTTCAGCTGGAATATTTTCTAATAAAGTATATTTTTGATTTAGCTGTTCGTCTAAAGAATCTCTAATAAATTTACCACCCCGCACATAAATCCGATATTCTCTGAGTTGACTCGCAAGTTTTTGTAATTTCCCTAATAATCTTTCATGGGAAAATTTAGACATTTCTGTTTGATTTAATATTCCTCGCATTTTCTCCAGTTGTTCAGTTGTCGGTACCTTACACCTTCCCCTATACCCTCGACCTCGTTGTTCTAATCTTTCTATACGATATATACTGTGATATGCTGCAAGGATTTTTTGCGATCGCTCAATTTCAATTGATGTTAAGGAATGAAACTCACCTAAAATCTTTGGTAACTGTTGAGTTTTAGTATCATTGAGAATAGCCCAATCACTAATAAGATATACTCCACATTCCAAAAGAAATTTATTCAATGGATCGTGCTGTTTAACCTTTCTGCTCGTCCAACTGCTAAGACTACTTTTTTCTGGGTCGAAAGTTTGTAAAATTTGTCTAGCTACACATTGATATTTATTTGATGGTTGTAAGCTACCATCATCATCTAGAACATAGGGTAATAAATCCCTTTGAGTAAATCCATGAAAATTTCCAAACTGTCTGACAAGTTGTAAGCAGACTTGCTCAATATTCCAAGAGATAAAACAAAGTAAAGAACGTTGTGCAAGAAGGCTTTGTTCGCCTGTGTTATTCTCAAATAAATTAAATAACTGTTTTTGAATTAAGGTATCTGACATTTCATCAATACCCCTTAAATTAGTAAAAACATCAATAATAAAAGTCTTTGCAACTGTGATTTCTTTGAGTTTGCGCTCTCCCATCCCATCAATTGTTACTAGCATCCAATATTTGGAAAAATTCATGACTTGATTATTAACATTGGTCATAGATTTGAATTGATGCTGACTTGATTTATCTCCCATAATTTTTGCTGTCATTCATTCTTAGTTCTAGACTGATTTGGGGTTATGCAGTTTTTTCCTTTCATCCTTAGAAGTGGTGTCTTGATACATACAAAAATGTTTGTGATTAAACAGTACGCACTAAGATACTCAAATTCCTGTAAAAAATAAGACTTGTATTTTTAATCCTGATGACAATGAACTCAGAATTCAGGATAAAAGAAAACAGAGAATCAGGAACTCTTCGCAGACACCATACATACTGTATCTAGAAGAAATTAACCTGCTGATGATTGTTCTACAAACAATAGGGAACAAATTATTACTCTCTATTTGCTGTCAAGAGTTCTTTATTACTTTTTGTTGATATAAAAAAAATGCATAACCCCCTCTTCTTCTAGAAATATACATGAATGTCAAGCAGCTAGAGGTAGGTGATTTATAAAGTCAATCTAAAAATATGCAGATTTTAAGACGCAAGCGCTTAGTATACAGCCTGTAAGAATATGTACACATATCAAAAATGGCTACAAAAGCTTATAAAAAGCATTTTAAAGGCAATAAATAAACTAAATATAAATAATTATTTGATTTACTCCAATAAAGTCACTAATTATCTTTATTGCTTTCAATTAAAGTACTAACTGCATGCGTACTCTACTATCACTTATCTTGTTTATTTAACTTTTAAAGGAATTGTAATAATGAATTATCGTTTCAAATATCTTGTCCTGATTGCTTCTTCTCTCTTGTTATCAACTGCTATTCCTTACTTTGTTTGGGGAAGACAGAGTAGTCATTGTTCACAAGCAGTAGCACAAACAAGCACAACTGATAAACAAAAGACACAAACAGATAAGCTTTTTCAAAAAGGGGTACAACAGTTTCGTTGTGGGGAGTATCCACAAGCATTACAAACCTATCAGCAAGTATTGGAAGTACGACGACAGCAGAAGGACAAAGCAGGAATTGCTCAAACTCTTAACAATATGGGTGAGCTTTATTACTGGATGAGGAAAGGTGATAAAGCCTTAGAAGCATTAGAAGAAGCTTTAGCTATTCGTAGAGAGTTACAAGACAAAACAGGAGAAGGGGAAACTCTTAATAATATCGGTTTAGCTTACTTCGATTTAAATCAAAATGACAAAGCATTACAAACTTTGCAGCAAGCTTTAGCTATTCGTAAACAAATCAAAGATAAAGCAGGGGAAGGAAAAACTCTTAGCAACCTCGGATTAGTCTACTCAGCTTTACAAAAATATCCCCAAGCTTTAGAGAATTTACAGCAAGCATTAGCAATACATGAAGAAGTCGCAGATAAGTTCAACAAAGGAATCACCTTGCAAAGATTAGGGTCAATATATATGCACAAACAAGATTATCCCCGTGCTTTAGATTTGTATAAGAAAGCGGTTAATTTTAATCGAGAAGTTAGTAATACAGTGTCAGAGGGTTATTCATTATACAGTATAGGTTTTATTTACAATGAGCAGAAAAAATATGATGACGCTCTAAAGTTTTATCAGCAAGCATTACCTATTTTTAAACGCAGCGGAATTTCTGTAATGCAAGGTAATACTCTATTTTTGATTGGAGATACTTATAAAATTCAAGGTAAATATCAACAAGCAATCACACATTTGCAAAAAGCATTGCCTATTTTTAAACTCAACGGGATATCTGAAATGGAAGGTGATATCCTAAGTACAATCGGGGATGTGTATAATAGTCAAGGTAAATATCAACAAGCAATTAATTTTTATCAACAAGTACTTGCTATTACACAACACCTAAACAACAAGCAAAAACAAGCTAATATTATTATTCAAATTGCATGGATTTACAATATTCAAGAAAAATACGAACAAGGAATTAAGTATTCCAAGCAAGCGTTATTAATTGCACAAAAAATCAAACAACCTGCATTAGAAGTTCGATCTCTAAATGCTCTTGGTTATGCTTACGTGTCTTTAAATAATTACCAAAAAGCGGAAGCATTATTGCTAAAAGCAATGAGTATTGCCAAAAAAATTCAAGATTTAGATGCTGAATCATCTGCTTTATCATATCTATCTGGTATATATACTGGACGGGGAGATAATAAAAAATTTATTGAAAGTAACCTTAGAAGCTTAGAAATTATCAGACAGCGCGAGGATAAATTCTCAGAAATAACGACATTAAATAGTTTAGCTAGTACTTACAACAGTGTAGGACAACATCAAAAAGCATTGGAAACATACCAACAGTCTTTAGCTGTACTCCGAAAACTTGATATTAATAAGCTACCACCGAATAAACAAAAAATAGCTGTAAGTTTTGAACCTAGTATTTTGGATGGATTAAGTTTAACTTATGCTGCTCTAGGAGAATATAAGAAAGCCCTAGATTTTGCCCAACAGGGTTTGAAAAAAGCCCAGTCTCTCAACCAAGCTCAACTAGAAGTAAGATCATTGCTTCGGCTAGCCTTCTTATACGATAATTCTTTCAAGAATTCATCAAAAGCAATTGAATTATCCCAACAAGCTTTAAGTATTGTGAGAAAAGCTCAGCAACCCAAACAAGAAGCAGAAGTATTAATTAAGTTGAGTCAACTATACAATAAACAGGGTAATTATACTTTAGCGCTCGAATATATCCAGAATGTTTTGAGAATTGCTAAAAAGTTGAATGATTCTCAATTAGAATACATTGCTTTGGGTTCTTTCAGGGATATATATGAGAAACAAGGTAAATATCAAAAAGCACTAGAATTTTCACAGCAAGTTTACGCTTTGACACAAAAAGAAGAAAATCTTGGTATTTTTCAAACTCTTGCTTTGGGCGTTCTGAGTAAAAGTTATATGTTAGCAGGAGATACAGCTAAAGCTGAGGAGGCTGCGAAACAGGCTTTAACTTTAGCACGAGAAAATCAAAATTCTAATAGAGAAGGATTAGCTTTAGGATGGCTGACCATAGTGTATATATTCCAAGGTAAATATGAACAAGGGATAGAAACGGCACAAAAATATTTAGAAATATCCAAACAAAGTAAATACTTTCAGGGAGAATTAACAGCATCAACTATACTGATTAATATTTACGGACGATTAGGAAATTATCAAAAAGTTATTGCAACAGTTCCCCCCATTTGGAATTAGCACGGAAAATCGGTAAACCTGATCAAGAAGCAGAATTATTAATTAGTTTAGGTAATGCTTATAGAATTATTGGTGAGTATACCAAAGCTAAGGAATTAATTGAGCAAGGATTAAAAATAGGGCGAAAATTAAAAAACCCTAAGCTAGAATTAATAGGTTTAAATAATCTTGGTTATTACTATGCTTCACAGAATGATTATCAGAAAGCTTTGGAATTAACCCAACAAAGTTTGAAAATTGCTGAGAAAATTAAAGATAGTCCACATCTTTTGGTCTCTCCTCAATTTAGTTTAGGTGATATTTACAATAATTTGGGAGATTACCCAAAAAGTCGTTATTTTTATCAACAAGCACTAACGACATCGCAGCAGTTGAAAAATCGTCGTACTGAAGGTATAGCTTTATTATCTCTTGCAAGTAACCATTTTTCTCAAGGTAAACCACAGAAAACTGTAGAATTATCCCAGCAAGCTTTAACTATTTTCCAGGAAATAAAAGTACCTGCACTAGAAGCTTTTGCTTATGGAATGCTAAGTATTGGTTATGGAGAGTTGGGTAATGATGTAAATGCAATCAAATCAACTCAAAGCTTTTTAAAATTTGCGAGGAAAGTTGAAAATCCAGTGTTTGAAAAAAATGCACTTAGTCTTTTAGGAAGCTTGCATTACAATTTTGGTAGAAATCAAGCAGCAATCAAAGCATATCAACAAGCACTTGCAATTCAAACTCCCGAAAACGTAACTGGTGACAAGTCTGGTATTTATGCTGGTTTAGGTCGGGTTTATCGCAAATTAAATCAACCTAGCATTGCTATTGGTTATTACAAGCAAGCAGTCAACGGTATTGAAGAATTTCGTCGCGGAATCGAAGGTTTACCCCCAGAGTTACAAAACTCTTTCTTAAACAAAGTGATTGATTTTAAAGGAAGCAAAACTGCTGATGTGTATCGCGAACTAGCAGAATTACTGATTTCCCAAGGAAGACAAGCAGAAGCACAAAAGGTATTAGATTTATTGAAAATTCAAGAAATTCGGGATTTTGCTAAAGATAAAACAGACACAACAAAAACTCAATTACCCCTAAACGACAGCGAGAAAAAAATTCAAGCAGAAAGTCAATCTATCATTGCTTTATCTAGACAAATTAGTGAATGTGAAAAAACAAATTGCAAAGATAAAAGTAAACTCAACGATCAACTCACAGTTGTACTAAATGAGTTCAACCAAGACTTACAAAAAATCAACGAAGAAATACGCACCCGTCCTGTAAAAGACGATTCTATATTCCGTCCTGACCGTCGCGGTAAAGTGAAAGAAATTGTTAATGCACAACCAGGTACAGTAATGATTTATCCATTCGTACTTAAAGATAAACTTTGGTTGTTACTGTATTCTGGTAAAGCAGCGAAAAAGTTTGAAGTTAAAGTCACGCAGGATGAATTAGGTAAGACTGTTAAACAATTCCGCCAGTTAATGGAAGAATGTCAAGGATCTGCTTATTGTGGTACTACAGATATTGCCAAAATCAAACCAGTGAGTCAAAAGCTTTATAACTGGCTGATAAAACCTTTGGAAGGGGAACTTAAAGAAAATAAAGTGAAAAATCTGGTGTTTGCACTAGATAGATTTACCCGCTATGTTCCCATGAGTGCATTATATGACGGCAAGCAATATCTGATTGAAAAATATACAATTTACAACGCACTTTCAGCAGACTTAACGAATACAACCGCCAAACTCCCTGAAAATCTTCAAGATACAAAAGTTTTAGCAATGGGAGTTTCAGATAAGTCTCTTAAATTTCCTTACTTTTCTGCACTACCCAGTGTACCCACAGAAGTAGATGAAATTGTTAAAAGTAGTAGCAAAGATAAAAAAGGAATATATCCGGGTCAACAATATCTCAATAAATCCTTTGATTATAAGACGTTGCGAGATAATCTTACAGGTAATAAAATTCTACATCTTGCAACTCATGGGAAATTTATTCCAGGTATAAAAGACCAATCATATTTACTATTAGGAAATGATACAAAGTTGGAAATACCTCAAATCAAAACCTTAGCTGATTTAAGTAATATTCATTTAGTAGTACTTTCTGCTTGTCAAACAGCCCTTGGAGGTCCCGATCTTGATGGTGTCGAAATTGCAAGTATTGCTTATTCTTTTATAAATGAAGGTGCAAAATCGGTTATTGCTTCATTATGGCAAGTTGGAGATAAAAGTACTAGCGAATTAATGCAAAACTTCTATCAAAATCTCGCTAGCAACAAAAAATCCATTACCAAAGCTGAAGCTATGCGTTTAGCACAACTAAAACTTCTTCATGGTGAGGAATTTAAGCTAGATGATATCAAGCGTGCTGGTGGAATAGTTCCTGAAGGAACTTCAACAGACTCAAACCAAAATACAAAGACAAAAACAAATTTTGCTCATCCTTATTACTGGGCTCCATTCGTCTTAATTGGTAATGGTTTGTAGGTACGATACTAAATACTGCAGATTGAATTTCAAGAGACTTACAAGCAATAATTTATACTATTACTTCTTAACTGTAGGGGCGCACCGACGTGCGCCCTAACCAGTAGTATATTTTCTCATTAGAAGTCTTTTCGCGTTCCTTGTTCCCTATATAAAAACTGCATAACCCCCTCTATCCCTAGAAATATACGTAAGTGTGAGTCAGTGACATTGATTACATTAAGTCAATATAGTAACTTGATTCATGCTCTACTCTAACTATTATTTACAGAAGGTATTTAATAATGAATTATCGTTGCAGATATGTTTTCTTGGTTACTTATTCGCTTTTATTATCGGCTGTTCTTCCTTCATTTCCTTTGGTAGGGAGTAATTATTTGTTACCAGCTTCAGCGCAAACAACCACAACTAATAACCAAAAGACACAAGCGGATAAGCTATTTGAGCAAGGGGTACTGTTGTACCGTCGGGGACAATATCCACAAGCATTAGAGACTTATCAGCGAGTACTGAAAATCCGACGACAGCAGGGAGATAAAGCAGGGATTGCTCAAACTCTGAATAATCTTGGTAAGGTTTATATACAATTAGACGAAAACAATAAAGCTGACAAAGCATTATCGGAAGCTTTAACGATTCGTCGGGAAATAAAAGATAGAAAAGGTGAAGGGGAAACTTTACACAATATTGGCCGGCTTGATGTTATAAACAAGGAATATAATAAAGCATTAAAAATATTGCAACAAGTCTTAAGTATTCGTCGGGAAGTAAAAGATAGAAGCGGTGAAGCTAAGACTTTGAGAATGATTGGGTTAGCTTACAGTTTCGGGTTCGATAATAATACCAAAGCTCTGGAGTATTTACAGCAAGCTTTAAATATTGAAACAGAAATAGGAGATAATTACGAAGCCAGTTTTACCCTCTTGAATATAGGAAAAATATATTATTTCTCAAACAAGTATCCCCATGCTTTGAAATTTTTAGAAAAAGCTAAAGTATTAAGTCGCAAGACAGATAACCGTGTTGCAGAAGTCGAAGCATTGAAACTAATTGCAATTGTTTACCACAATCAAAATAACAAAAAAGATGCTGTACAAGTTTTAGAGGAAGCATTAGCTTTGACACGAAAAAACCAGCAACGTCTTGAGGAATTGAATATTTTAGAGTTGCTTGTCGCTACAAATAATACCCGCGGAAAATTTACTCGTGCTAGAGATATAGCACAATATTATGTAAATCTTGCAAGAGAGTTAAAGAAGCCAAATTCAGAAGCTAAAGCTTTATATTGGCTTAGTATTGCTTATATTTCATTAAAAAATTATCAAAAAGCAGAATCAGTTTCACTACAAGCAGTAAAGATTGCAAGAGAAATTAAAGATTTATATAGGGAATTATCTGCCTTAACAACTCTCAATGTAATATATATTGGACGGGGAGATTATAAGAAAGCAATTGAGAATCATCTGAGAAGATTAGAAATTGCCAAAAAGCAAGATGATAAATGGGAAAAATTCAGCGTATTGAAGAGTTTAGGTAGTCTTTACGATAATATAGGAAAGCATCAAAAAGCACTGGAAGTATATCAACAATCTTTCGCTATATTACGACAACTCGAAATTAGTAAACGACCTCAATTAGAACAAAAATTTATAGGAGTAGAGGAAGTTTTACTTTTGCAGGGAATAAGTATGAATTACAGGAGTTTAGGAGAGTACGATAAAGCGCTAAACTTCGCTCAACAGACTTTGAAAAAAGCACAATCTTTAAAGCAACAAGAATATGAAGTAAAAGCATTGCTTAATTTAGCTTCCTTATACGATATTCCTTTCAATAATCTGTCAAAAGCGATTGAATTATCTCAAAAAGCTTTAAGTCTTTCACAAAAAAATAAGCAACCAAAGATAGAAGCAGAAGTATTCATTAAATTGAGCAGATTTTACAATAAGCAAGGCAATTATACCTTAGCATTGGAATATGCTAATCAAGTTTTTACTATTGCTAAAAAGTTGAAAAATCCTGATTTAGAATATAATGCCTTAGATATGTTAATAGATATTTATAATAAACAAGGTAAATATCAAAAAGCATTAGAATTTGCTCAGAAAATTTACACGCTCGTGCAAAAAGAAAATCTCGGGATTGACAAAAGTTTAGCTTTAAGTTCTCTGAGTAAAAGTTATCTCTCTGTTGGAGATACAGTCAAAGCAGAAGAGGCTGCAAAACAAGTCATAACTTTAGCACAACAACAAAATAACAACTTCTATCTACAATTAGGTTTATTACACCTTGCTGAAGTATATAAATTCCAAGGTAAATACGAAAAAGGGATAGAAACAGCACGAAAATCATTAGCAATATCAAGACAAAGTAAAAACTTTTTTGGAGAAGTCGCAGCTTCACTTTTACTGAGTAAAATATATGAGCGCTTAGGAAATTATCAAAAAGTAATTGCTGTTGCTCAACCATCTCTAATACAAGCGATAAAAATTAACCAACGCGACAAAGAAGCAGAATTACTTATTAATTTAGGTAATGCTTATAGAGTTATTGCTAAATATAGCAAAGCAAAAGAATTAATCGAGCAAGGATTAAAAATCGGACGAGAACTAAAAAATCCCCGCTTGGAATTATATGCTTTGAATAGTCTTGGCTATTACTACTCTTCAGTCAAAGATTATCAAAAAGCTTTGGAATTAACCCAACAGAGTTTGCAAATTGGTCAAAAGTTAAAAAGTCCACCTCTATTAATATCTCCTCAGTTCAACTTAGGAAATATTTACGGTAGTTTGGGAGATTACCAAAAAAGCCGCAATTATTACCAAAAAGCATTAAAAACATCGCAAAAACTGAAAAACCGTCGCCGTGAAGGTATAGCTTTATTATCCCTAGCTGGAAATAATTTTTCTCAAGGAAAACCACAAAAAACTGTAGAGTTATCCCAGCAAGCATTAACTATTTTTCAAGAAATTAAAGTACCTAAACTAGAAGCTTTAGCTCATCGAATGTTAAGTCTTGGTTATGGTGAGTTAGGTAATGATGCTAACGCAATGAAATCAGCCCAAAGCTTTTTAGAATTTACCAGAAAAGTTAACAACCCAGTTTTAGAAAAAAATGCACTTAATATTCTGGGAATGATTCACTATAGATTTGGTAGAAATCAAGAAGCAATTAAAGCATATCAACAAGCACTTGCAATTCAAATTCCTGAAAACGTAACGGGTGACAAATCCGGTATTTATGCTGGTTTAGGTCGGGTTTATCGCAAACTAAATCAACCCAACGTTGCTATCAGTTCTTACAAACAAGCAATCAACGGTATCGAAGAAATTCGTCGGGGAATAGAAGGTTTACCACCAGATTTACAAAACTCTTTCTTGGATACGGTAATTGATTTCAAAGGAACTAAAACTGCTGATATTTATCGAGAATTAGCAGAATTGCTGGTTTCCCAAGGAAGAGAAGAGGAAGGATTATATGTACAAGAATTGTTAAGAAATCAGGAAATAAGAGATTTTAACACCACTAAACCTGAAACTGAGAAAAAATCTTCAATACCCCTCAGAGAAACAGAAAAACGAGCCTCAGTCTTAAATGATTCTGTAATCGCTCTCGGATATCGAATTAGTGACTGTCAAGCAAAAAAAGAACAATGTGAGAAACTTGTAAAGCACCGGGATAAATTAATTCAAGAGTATCGGACAACATTGAAAAAACTCGACCAAGAAATTCGCAATAATCGTAAAGAAGATGATATCTTCTTTGACCTTAAGGAGATGGGTAAAATTAGAGAAATTGTCGCAGCACAACCCGATACTGTGATGATTTACCCTTTAGTGGGAGAAAAAGAATTAAACATACAACTATATGGAAAACAAGGGGTTGTTAAAACATTTAAAGTCCCAGTTGGACGTCAAGAGTTAGGAAATGCAGTCAAAGAATTTCGCGATTTAATGGAAGATTGCGAGAGAGTTTCTTATTGTGGTAGCGAACAGATTCCCGAAATACAAGCTGCTAGTCAAAAACTTTATAACTTTCTGATTAAACCCATAGAAGCAGAATTAAAAGCAAACCCGGTGAAGAACTTAGTTTTTTCCCTGGATAGAAGTACACGTTATGTCCCAATGAGTGCTTTGTTTGATGGTAATCAATATTTAATAGAAAAATATACAATCTATCTCGCACCTTCAGCAAGTTTAACAAATACTGAAAAACCTTCACCGGTATTAACGACTAAACACACAAATATCTTAGGAATGGGGCTTTCGCAATCTGTTCCCCAAAGCGCTAACACACCTAGATTTGGTCCATTACCCAATGTACCTCAAGAATTAGATTCTATCATCGAAGACAAATCTGACGATAAACAAGGAATTTATCGAGGAAAGACATTTTTAAATCATGCTTTCAGTTTTAATAGCTTGCAAAAAAATCTCAGCCAAAAGTACAATATTTTGCACTTAGCAACTCACGGTTTATTTGACCCAGAAAGTCCACAACAATCTTATATCCTTTTAGGTAATAAAGAATTATTGACACCAGATTTAATCTATAATTTGGTAGAACTTAGAAATATTCACCTCGTAGTTTTATCTGCTTGTCAAACAGCATTAGCTAGCGCCCGTCAAGATGGTATAGAAATTAATGCTTTTGCTCATCACTTCTTAAAAAATAGCGTAAAATCAGTAATTGCTTCATTATGGCAAGTCGCAGATGGAAGTACTAGCGAATTAATGCAAAACTTCTATCAAAATCTCGCTAGCAACAAAAAATCCATCACCAAAGCCGAAGCTATGCGTTTAGCACAACTAAAACTTCTTCATGGTAAAGAATTTAAGCTAGATGATATCAAGCGTGCTGGTGGGATAGTTCCTGAAGGAACTTCAACAAACTCAAACCAAAATACAAAGACAAAAACAAATTTTGCTCATCCTTACTATTGGGCTCCATTCGTCTTAATTGGAAATGGTTTGTAGTCGATACGATACCAAAATACAATACCCACGGTTCGCCCATTGGAAATTGAGTATTGAATGTATTGCGCGACAGTCCCCACCCTCATCTGCACGCCAATGCGTGAACAGCTTAGTGGAAATCGACCTCATTAAAGAAACAGTTCGTAACTGCACAATTCCGGAGACGCTCACATTTTATCAAGCTTCTCGTCCAGAAGCCCAAATATCTCGCCATTTCACCATTCCTTCCTTGGCTAAAACCCAATGACGAGAAACAAGATTTTCCCTCAAGGGGGACTTATCTTCACGCAACATCACATACTTGTAAGTAATTAGTTTACCAGCACTTTCATTGAAGGGAATTTCGGCAAACCAAGTATTTTGATTAATGTATTCTAAAGGATAAGCCTTAGCAATATCCCAATTACCTAATTCCGGACAATTTCCAGTTACTACTATTCTTTCGCCAGGTTGAGTATATACTCCATTCAACTGAGCGCGAACTAAAGTTTGTCCTTTAACTCTTTCACCAATATAGCTAATTACAATTGCTTCTTGACTATCGAGTTCTAAATCCTCAATAGTTCCATCAGTAACTTGAAACTTGCGTCGAGTCAAAATACAGGTATGTTCTCCGTCGGGAAGGTCGCAGGTAATAGCATCAAGAGTTACGATTTCCCCTCTGTTCATAGCTACAAAACACATGCAATTACCATAGCTGCGAATATAGCAATAAACATCCGGCGTAACATATTTTTGCCATTGACTACCCAAGGATACCGCAGGGTTAAGACGACGCAAACCAGAAAGCAAACGAATACAACGGTAAAGTTCCGTATCTCTATCCCATTTTTCCATCATGGGGCGGTTGTAGGGGTCATCTCCTCCATCTGTATCATCGTGGAGATATTGCTCCGTACCGTAGTAAATACAAGGAATTCCCCGAGAGGTCATAATTAAAGCGATCGCTAACCGTAGTATATCAGGATCGGGATTTAAGGATTGGAACCGGGGCATATCATGATTATCAATGAAAGTGACAAGCTCTGTTGCCCCATTGTAGCGATAGTCTTCCTTAAAAATATCATGAATTAAATGAAATCCTTCTTCTGCACCTTCAGCAAGAGCGGAACGAATTGCACTACACAAGCCAAAATCAAGGATGGACATTCCGGAATGATTCGCAAATTCTACGGAACGTTCATTTAACGGGTGGGAAAAAATCCATTCGCCAAAAATAAAAACATCCGGTTTGCGATCGCGGATATCTGCGTTAAATTCCTGCCAAAACCAAATCGGCATATGTTTTACTGTATCTACGCGCAATGCATCAACACCCCGGTCTAACCATTGCTCGATCGCTGACTTGATATATTGGCGATATAAAATATTATTTTCGTTGAATGTAGCTAATCCCGATAGTTCGCAGTTTTGAACTTGCCATTCATTTTCCCAATCATTCACTTCCCCATAATGATGGTACCAATTGTCTTTATCATCATTGAAGTCAGCAATTTTCACCCCATCATCATAAAGTTCCCCTTTCACCCCATCGATATCCGGGTTGCTGTGGTTGCAGACAATATCTAAGACTAACTTCATATTCCGCTTGTGCAACTCTGCAATTAAACGGTCAAAAGTCGTGTTGCGGGTTTCCTGAGTCTTATTTAGGGAAGGTTCTTCATCTTTACCAATAAAACGGGGATTTATCCGTTTGAAGTCTCGCGTCCAATAACCATGAATAGCTGCACTTTCAATAAATAAACCTTCTACCTGCTCAAACAAGGGAGTTAACCAAATAGCAGTTACTCCCATATTTTTTAAATAATCAAGCTTATCTATTACACCTTGAAGGTCTCCACCCCAATATTTTCCCCAATCGTCCATCGTGGGGTCATAAAGCTCTGCATTTGGACCCTCACTATTATCTGGATCGCCGTCACAAAACCTATCTACAACAATAAAATAAATAGTTTCTTGACGAAATTCCATATCTCTGGTGTAAAGAAACTCTAAATCAACTTCTTCTGATGAATTTTCTACAGACGGATTAAGCTTTTCCTTATCAGTATTACTTACCGCGTATTGAGCTAAAGAAGTTTGGGAAGGTTGAGAAACCATATGTTATTGAATTGCTTATTAATGAATAAACTTCACTAAAAAAATAGTAATTTATACTTAGTATAAATCTACGAGAAACAAGTATTGTATATATTAATCCAAGTTGCCAATTATAAGTCAAAATTTTGTAGTGTCCAATAAATTGGGGGACTTTGAACTAATTTTCCCCTTTTTAAGGGGGTTAGGGGATCTAAATCTAACATAACTGTAATTAGTACTCCACCACATTAATTCTGCGGGGTTGTAGAGACGTTGCATGCAACGTCTCTACAGGATTTTGTGGAAAAACAAACCCATCAGAATTAATGTGGTTAACTACTAGTACAGGTCGGCGGAAATAAAGCAACCATCCATAAAGTCTAGAAGCTAGATAATATAATACTTTTTACTTTTTACTTTTTACTTCCGCACAGGGGTACTAGCAACTTACATTAACATTGACTGGGTTTAGTGCCTGAAACAGGTAACTGGATGTCAAGCGCTTCGTGCAAATTACGAATTACGAATTACGAATTAGTAATTATTTGCTCAAAGACCCCCACAGCTTTAGTTGGAAGGTTCTTGATCTTTATAATTAACTTGAGATGAAAAAGACTGAATTTCGTTTACCCAAATAGACTGCTGAGGTATGGGAATAGAAATTCCTGCTTGGTCGAAAGCTACTTTTACCCGACGTCGATATTCTCTAGCTACCTCCCATTGCTTTAAGGGTTGGGTTTTGATCCACACCCGGATTACTATACCTCTCTCACCAAAATTCTCTATTCCTAAAACTTCCGGAGTATCAAGAATGGGCGATCGCCATTCTTGATCTTGCGCCATATCTAAACCAACAGTTTTAATTAATTTTAAAGCCTTATCAATATCCATTTGGTAAGCAACAGGAATGCTTAAGTCCGCACGAGACCAACGGCTAGAAAGATTGGCGACTATTTTAATTTCGCTGTTGGGAATGGTAATTAAACGCCCTTCAGAATCACGAACTTGGGTCATTCGTAAGTTGAGATTTTCCACTAACCCACCTACATCTCCAACATTAATTACATCACCAAGGGCATACTGGTCTTCTAAAACAATTAGAAAACCGTTAATTGCATCTTTGATTAAGTTTTGGGAAGCAAGAGAAAGCGCAACACCAACTAAACTAGCACCTGCAAGTAAGGGAACGATATCGATCCCTAAAGCCATTAGTCCCACAAGGACACCAGCTAGCAGCCAGATGAAAGTGATAATACTTTTAGTAACTCCAGATATAGTGGAAACACGCAGTTGTAATCTATGAGATGTTTCTGGAGTAATTAAAGCACTACTTTTAACAAATGCAGAAGTTAAGCGGTCAATAATAAAATAACTTAGGCGTACTGTAATGTAGACGATCGTAGCAATAACTATTAAGCGCAGAGGAATTTGAGCACCAGCGAGAATTGCGGCTTGAAGCGGTCTAGTATAAGGAAATAAGCCTAAAATAAAATAACTTCCTCCCACCCAAATTCCTGCGTGAGTTAATTGTAAAACTCTTCGCCTAACTTCTCGCAAATTCTGTTTTTGTTGTTGTCTTAGTAAAGAAGTAATTGGTCTAGTTTTATCTGACGCTGGGTTGTTTGATTCTGGTGAAAACTGTTTTAAGGGTCGTCGAGAAATACTGTAGATACCCAAACTCAAAACTATCATCACCAACGCTGTTGCTGCTGCTATCTTACTTTGTTCTAATAAAAACTCCTTTTGACGCTCTTGTCTGGCGTTTTGCAAATTCTCTTGTAAAATCTTCCTAACCCTAGGTGCAAAGTTGTTTTGGTCTGAATCGTTTAATTCTGCATCTTGTTCGGTAATTTCTAAAAGTTTTATACCGTTTACATAAATAGCTGGAGATCCACTTTTTTGATTCAGAACTGTTACATCTAGCTTTCCATTCGGGCGACTTAAATAATCTTGCCTGATATTATCCAGCTTAGCCTGAATAGTCTGTACGCGTTCACCAAGTTTAGATTTTGGTGCTGCTACTCGAAATAAACGCCGTCCATCTAAATAAACCCAGTCGGAAACCATTCTTTTTTCAAGACTTTTTATTCCTTGAGAAGGTAATTGCAACTGATGTAATGAAGGAATCTGGGCTCCAACTAAGTTTGGCGTCACTCCAATAATTATTAAACTTGAACAAACAGCCAATGCAACAAATTTAGCTCGCAAAATTTACCTCCCGAAATATTTTCCTATGCCTGGGAAAATTGAGTGACATTTTTACAGATACATGTTGCTTAAAAATATTTATCTTTATTTAAATTTTAAATTTATCTCAAATTCCTGAATCAAACAAATAGTATCTTAAAGTAAATTTTGGGCGTTTAGAAAAAGTTCCAAAAACTTGTTTGCTGTTGGTGCAGGTGTATCACTTTGCCATAAATACAAGTTATATATATATAAGTTAAATAAATATACAGCAGATTGTAGGTAAACGAGATGTACTAGGACTGACGCATAAACCGGTACAATGAAGGGTTACTCCATAAAACATAACAAGCTTTTGGATAGACAAATAGTTGGGAAAGATAGCTTAATTACAAATATCAGCCATATAATACCGAACCATTCTTGATTTATTTTAAGTAATATTAAATAAATCAGCATTCTCTCGTAACAGCCCATAACCCATCGAGATAAAAGTGGTTGCTGCTGGAGTAAGTATACGGTGTAAAAAATATGCTAAACAATCTAAAGGCGCTACTAAATAATTTATTTAAGAAAGAAAGAGTAATTCATAACCTAGAGCTTGTTCAGGATTTTATTGTTATATCCCTTTGTATTGGTTTGTTTTCTGTAATGTTGTTGAGATTGGGGGATATGTTTTTTTCCCTGATGCATTTACATAAATCCCAGCAGATTATCTCTGATATTTTGTTTATTTTGATTATGGTGGAATTATTCCGCTTGTTAGTGATTTATTTGCGGGAACATCGCATTTCATTGGGAGCAGCAGTAGAAGTTGCGATTGTTTCTGCTTTGCGTGAGGTTATTTTGTATGGAATTCTCGAGATTCAACTAAAACAGATTATTGGTGTATGTAGCTTTTTAATTGTATTGGGAGTCCTTTTATTGATACGTCTGGTAATATCTCGTCTCAGTAAAACAGATTCGAGTGAGAATGATCCTAAATCTTCTATGGAAGAAGTAATTCTTTGATAGGTAATTGGTAATTGGTAATGGGTAATAAATATAGCAATCCTAAATCATTTGTGAGAATCAATATTGTAGAGACGTGACAGAGCCTGCGGCGTCGGCGTTAGCCTCTGTCACGTCTCTACAGAGTTTAGTGATTCACAAATCAAATATGATTACTATAGTTAGTATATTTTTGTAGTTGGAATTGCTTGATGAGTATTAATTAGTTATTTAAATATTAAGTAGTGATACTCTTTACAGAAACTTTTTGTAGAAGTTACAACATATCAAGGATCACCATTCTACATTTTTGTGCTGAATGGTAATAGTTATAACTAAGTGTGTATGTTCAAAAAGCAGGTGATGCATCTCAAAATGACTCAAGTCACCCTTAATCTATAAGTTGTGAGGTAATTAATGCGTCACAGTCAATTTTGGAGAGTTTCCCTAATAGCTCTAGTGTTCAGTAGTATTTCTCAATTATTTTTTTCTAATTCTTCGTTAGCAAACTCTACACCTATAACCGATTCAACTCTAGCGATCGCACTTTCAACCAAAAATCCCCAATTACTCGCAAAAGCAAGCTATTTATCTCCCCTCGAACAACAAGTAATGAGGGAAATGAATAAAGTACGAAAAAATCCTAAGTCTTATCTACCCATCCTAGAGAACTACAAAAAACGTTTTCAAGGTAAACGAGTCAAAATCTCAGATCGGGTTTATTTACAAACCCAAGAAGGAGTCAAAGCTGTTGACGAGGCTATACGTTTTCTCAAAAAAGCCCGACCTGTTGGTCGTTTAAAAACTTCTAAAGGTTTATCTTTGGCTGCTGAAGACCATATTGATGATCAAGGTCCTAGGGGTGCTGTGGGTCATTCCGGTAGTGATGGAAGCACTCCTTTCAGCAGGATGGAACGTTATGGTTCTTGGAAAAAGACTGCTGCAGAAAATATTAGTTATGGTCCTACAACTGCACAAGATATTATTATGCAGCTAATCATTGATGATGGTGTACCATCTCGGGGTCATCGCACAAATATTTTCAATCCAAAATTCAAAGTTGCTGGTGTAGCATATGGTTCCCACAGCAAATATGGAAGTATATGTGTTATTGGTTATGCAGGTGGATATAAGGAAAATTCGTAATTCGTAATTCGTAATTTGTGGTTTGTAATTCGTAATTTGTAATTCGTAATTACTTCTGATTCCAAATCTGATTTTTTCTTACCTGTAGGGGCGCACATCGGTGCGCCCTAACGAGTATTATATTTTTATTGGAAATTCCTTTCTCTAGTAGTTAAGTTAAAAGCATAACTATAGAATTATAAAATTATTTCCCATGCGGATTTCTGTAATTGGTACTAGTGGTTCGGGGAAAACTACTTTAGCAAAAAACATTTCCCAGCGTCTTGCTATTCCTCACGTAGAATTAGACTATTTGCACTGGGAACCGAATTGGGTAGAAGTATCAAACGACATTTTTCACCAGCGCGTTACAGATGCTTTGAAAAGTGAAAGTTGGGTGGTTGATGGTAACTATAGCAAAGTCAGAGACATTATCTGGAGTCGAACTGATACTTTAGTATGGCTTGATTATTCGTTTTTTACAGTGATGAGTAGAGTCAGCAAAAGAGCAATTAATCGAGTTGTTACTCAACAAGAAGTCTGCAATGGGAATTATGAAACTTGGGGAAAGTTATTCAGTCGAGAATCTATTATTTTGTGGTCGCTGCAAACTTACCATAGAAGACGTCGGGAATATCCAGTTTTGTTTCAGCAGCCTGAGTACTCTCATTTAAATATAGTTCATTTGCGTACACCAAAGGCTGCGCGGGATTGGTTGTTAGGTTTGTAGGGAGAGATGTTTTGCAACGGATGGATTCATTATTTTCATTCAAAGTGAACTGGAACGGATGAGTAAGGAAATGTCTTAATGTTTTCAGCGATCGCTGTATCATTTCTAGGATTGTCGTATCTAGACAACCCCCAGCAATTTGATTGACAAATCGCTATGATGGATAAAGGGAAAGGTGATAATTATATATCTATATTTAGTTGAAAATGAACTTTTTTTCAGTTCTTGCTCCTGAATTGGGTAATTTTGTTACTCCTCGTTTGATTGAAAGAATCAAAGGGGATACAACAACCATTACATTATTTAAAAGTTGTGGTATTGACTTAACCAAGAAACCTGATAATAACTTTGACAGCATTTATGCCTGTACATTATTCCACTGCTATTACAAGCGAGAACAAGCAGATGGAGTAAACGCTAACAATTTAAATGAAAAAAAATATGTACTTATGAAAGTATTTACTCGGAAGGAGATTAAAAAAGCTTTTGAAACAGCTTTTAATAATAATGACTATAATATTATTTATTCCAAAATAAAAAATATTATCAATGACGATGATGATTGGAATCATCTAGGTGAAGAATTACGAAAATCAAGTATAAATTTATCTCGAGAATTAGAAGATTTTAAGAAAAAGTTTAATTATTTTATCGATCTCAGCCAAAATCCATTTGAAAGACGCGATACTCAAAAGCTAGATCAGATGAAAGCAGGAATTGATGATATCAAGAAACTCATAACACAAGAAAACACAAAGCGTGATTCAAAACCTTATCCTGATGAGTTCAAAGCAACTATTGAGGAGAAAATAAAATCATTTTGTGGGCGTGAATTTGTGTTTAAAACCTTTCAAGAATTTTGCCAAAAGAATGTAAATGGTTATTTTACCCTCATTGGAGATGCGGGAATGGGTAAAAGTGCGATTGCTGCAAAGTACGTTAGTGATTGTCATTTACCCTGTTATTTCAATATTATTGCTGAGGGACGGAATCGACCCGAGCAGTTTCTCGCTAGTATTCGTCAGCAATTAACTACTCGTTACAATTTACAGGATGCACAAGATGCTGATTTGTCTTGTTTGCTAGTCAAAGTAAGTCAAAAACTGTCAAAACATGAATCCTTGGTAATTGTAGTTGATGCGCTGGACGAAGTCGAACAAGAATCGGGTGCTGGAAATATTTTATTTTTACCACAAACTCTTCCACAACGAGTTTATTTCTTTTTAACTAGACGACCTTATACTCCCGAGAAAAAATGTTTACGCATATCTGTTCCATCCCAGGAGTTGGATTTAAGAAAGATGGAATATCAAGAATTGAACGCAGAGGATATTAAAGGTTATATTCGCCTATTTCTTAACCACGATGGGCAGCATAAAGATAATTTGAGAAAGTGGATCGCTGAGCGTGACATCAGTACTGATAATTTTGTTGAGCAGGTAGCAGCAAAAAGTGAAAATAACTTTATGTACCTGCGTTATGTTTTACCAGCGCTCGCAAATGGTTTCTATAATGACTTAAGTTTACAACAGTTACCTTCAGGACTTCAGGACTATTATCGAATCCATTGGGTGCGGATGGGGATGGATAAAAAACCTCAAAAATTGAAGGTGATGATCCTATTTATATTAGTTGAAATTGCTACGGCAGTTACCTGTGATATGATTGCTGAGATTATAAACGAAGATGGATATGAAGTGCTATCGTTTTTAGATGACTGGGTTGAGTATCTTAAAAAACAAGTCATTGAAGGAGAAACTTGTTATAGCATTTATCATGCAAGTTTTCTTGATTTTCTCAAAAGTAAGCGAGAACTAAAAAAAGATCGGAAAATTTTTGAGGAGGTAAATAGACGCATTTCTGATTATTTAGAAGTGGAAGGAGATAATATTGCATGACAAATTCTGTTAAACGAAACAAAAGTGCTGCCTTCCAACGCGCTCGATTAAATAGTCTACCTTATAATTTAATAAGATCGGGTAAGTTAGAAAAATATTGCAAACTTCTAGCTAATTTCAAGTTCATTTATCAAAAAATTAACCATCCTAGCTTTGGAGTGCAAGCGTTAATAGAA
>NZ_JASJDK010000076.1 GCF_030065675.1 Mastigocoleus sp. MO_188.B34
GACATCATCAACCGTGCCAACTTAGGTATGGAAGTAATGCACGAGCGTAACGCTCACAACTTCCCCTTAGACTTGGCTGCAGGTGAAGTAGCTCCCGTTGCTGTAAGCGCTCCTGTAATCAACGGTTAATCTTTTAGATTTAACTGAAACTGAATAGAAAAGGCCTCCCAATAATGGGAGGCTTTTTTGTTTGGTCTATAATGAATGCGTTGATTATTTACTTGTCCGTAGGTATTAAGATTTCACTTTTATTTCGCTTCACCTTTTTAGATTTATAACTGCCAACTATAAGCTGACGGCAAGCAAAATAGATTGATTTATATTTATTGATTTATTAATAAATTTACTAATTATTTTGTGAAAACTATTTTATGATTACTACAGTAGAGTCGCAACATACTTTTCTAAATCAAAAAAATTAATTAATTCTTCTAAACTTGTATTGATATCTGTAGGAGTAATAGATTCTATTTCTTCAATTGTTTGTTCTTTAAGATATACAAACACATTACTTTTCAAAACTGAAATTACTTCAGGGGGCAAACCTTGCAACTCTTTATCTATCCTTGCCACGCGACCTTTGGCAAAATCGATTTGAAATTTTGCTCTCCTCAGCAAAGTTTGTCTGAGATTTTCAGAAGACTCTTTTAATAAACTATGATAATTAAAATTATTCGCAGATAACTTTTGGATTAGTGGGATCGCATCTGGATTATCTTCTAAAAATAACAAAATTCCTTCTGCAAAATATTGTTTAATTCCTTCTATTCCTAATCCACCTAAGTCTGATAAGGCAATAACTCTAGCAACAATATCTATTTCATTTTCTGAGTTGTAAAGCTCGGGTTGGTAAGCAGAACTATCACTCGCATCAAACATGCAAACAGTCGCATTTATTGCTTTACGGATAACCTGTAAGTCTGAATTAGTAAATAAAGGAGTACGATTGGGGTACTTTCGAGAGTATTTATTATTTAGTTCTTGTATATAATCAATGATTTTTATAATTGTGGCATTTTCACTGACACCAGTTTCCCTCTTTCTTGAAGCTTGAAAACTTGAAGCTGGAACAAAAATTTGCACCATGTCATGTGATATTGCACATATATCTATAATGTGCTTGGTTCGAATTGGATCGGGAACAGAAGTATGTTGGAAGATTAGATCCCAAAAGGGTAAAATTTCTTGATAGATTTTTGTTGCTCTCTGCTGTACTGCACTCGCATGGGCATAGTTATGATAGTAAAGTCTTTGTTTTTTTGTTTGTTTATGTATTTCTTTGACCGCTAAGCTTTTTATTTCCAAAACAGCCTCTGCAAAAGAATTAGGTGCTTGAATAGAGTTTTCATCCCCTATTGTTTCTAGGGTTCTTGAAGATTGATTCACTTGAGTCATTTATATAAATTCCTAATTTTGGACTTGTTTATTATTTATTTTTGTTATTTTGAATTGAATA
The DNA here is from genome assembly GCF_030065675.1 of Mastigocoleus sp. MO_188.B34. Lineage (GTDB taxonomy): Bacteria > Cyanobacteriota > Cyanobacteriia > Cyanobacteriales > Nostocaceae > Mastigocoleus. The sequence goes on from NZ_JASJDK010000076.1 coordinate 1,457, forward strand.
CAGGTCATCATCTATTCTTCTAATGGGTGTGATAAGCCGTTCACCTCCGGTGCCCCTCAGGCATGCGCGTGTTCGCGTAGCGCGTTCTCGACGCGGCAAGCCGAAGGCTGCTAAGTGCGTCTAAGCGATCGACCTTTACTCATGAATAAACAAATAACGAATTAATCTCCATTCCCATTTTCTGAAAATAAAGATTTTGTAGATATATTTTTCGCTATGATTTTCTTGAACTAGCAAGGAAGCGAATAAGAATTAATTTCGACAATAGGCAATTAGATCTCACTCGGAAGAGTATTTGTTAATGATTATAAAATAATGGAATCACATATCGTATGCCATTTAGGCACTTAAATATATACATCTGCGTTCTTAATAGCTGACAGACAGCAGGTAAGCGTTATGCTAAATATTTGTTTTCGTCCACAACGCTAGACCACCGCCTTTACCTCTAGCGGCTATGTAATTATTCTGCACCAAAAAATATGTAAAAAATGCTTGTTCTTTTAAATTTTGCTGGTAAAACTTAGTTTCGCGTTCTTTTCCACCCCGAATATAGCCTTGATAGATCCTGAGCCCAGAGAAATATAGTTGCATTCGGGTAAAATCAAAAGCAAGAATATTTTTGTTCTCCCAAAACAGAAATGGACCTGTAAGAATAATTTTTAGGGATCCTAACTCTACAGAATTTTCTACTCTTCCTTTATTTTGCTCGGATTCTACTTGAGAATAGGAAATTTGAATATTAACCCACTTTGGCAAAAATTTTCCTGCTCCCAGAATAATCCCACCCCGGCGCTTAATTTTCTTAGTCCCAGTGGTAAAACCTAAACGCCAACTTCCCAGTAATTGTGAATATTTATAACGTTCTTTGGTTTGTTTCGTTATTTTTTCTCGTTCAAGCAATGCTTCAACTACAGCCGACTCTTTCGGTTTTATTGAGGATGATGTACTTATAAATTCAAAAGCTTGCTCTAAATTTGGGTGCATTTGCTTGATTCGTAAAATTCCGAAGACTTGAATCGCGGGTAAAATTAGAAGCAGTTAGACTGCCGACAAATTGTTGCGATTTCCTGCAAAATTTCTATGACCCAGAAACGCGATCCTGAGGATTCATCAATTGATGCTCAGCAATCGAATAAATCTATTGACACTCAGACAGGTGATTCAGGAAAAGATTCCTGGAAAAATCGTACGTCAAGTATTTGGGACAAGGCTACTGCAAGTTTAATGCAATTGTTGCCCCTCGAACAAGTTACACAAAGTTCTGCTGAATGGTTCAGGGTCAATGAAGCTCAAGTGGCAGAAATTTTGGAGTCAGTTAGAACTAAATTACCAACAACAGAAGCAGTTTTGATTGGTAAACCCCAAGCCGGTAAAAGCTCAATAGTACGTGGAATTACAGGTGTATCAGGGGAAATAGTTGGTCAAGGATTTCGACCTCATACCCAGCATACCAGTCGCTATTCCTATCCTTCAGATGATTTACCTTTACTGATTTTTACTGACACAGTTGGAATTGGGGATATCAAGCAAAATACTCAGTCCATTATTCAGGAATTGACTGAAGATTTACAGCAGCCAAGTCGCGGTGCCAGAATTCTAATTCTCACGGTCAAAATTAATGATTTTGCTACGGATTCCCTCCAACAAATAGCCCAAGAGTTACGCCAGAAATACCCGGATATTCCTTGTTTATTAGCAGTTACCTGTTTGCATGAAGTTTACCCTCCCACCGTAGATAATCATCCCCAACATCCACCGGATTTTGAGGAAGTTAACCGGACATTTGCTGCTCTGCAAGAAAATTTTAGGGGGATATGCGACCGCTCGGTAATGATTGACTTCACCTTGGAAGAAGATGGTTTCGCTCCAGTATTTTATGGCTTAGAAGACCTCAGAAATAACTTAGCAGAATTACTACCTGAAGCTGAAGCTAATGCTATTTATCAGCTACTAGAACGAGAAGCAGGAGAAGAAATAGGCACTCTTTACCGCGATGTAGGGCGACGTTACATGTTAGCATTTGCCATCATTGCTGCGACCCTTGCAGCTGTTCCATTACCCTTTGCCACTATGCCAGTACTTACGGCTTTGCAAGTATCTATGGTAGGAATTTTAGGTAATTTGTATGGGCAAACTTTAAATGCATCTCAGGCTGGAGGTATAGTAAGTGCAATCGCAGGTGGTTTTGTCGCACAAGCCGTAGGAAGAGAGTTAATTAAATTTATCCCTGGGCTTGGCAGTGTAATTGCTGCATCATGGGCTGCGGCTTATACTTGGGCTTTGGGTGAAGGTGTTTGCGTTTACTTTGGTGACTTAATGGGTGGGAAAAAACCCGATCCAAAAAAAATTCAATCTGTCATGGAGCAAGCATTCAAGCAAGCAAAAGAACGCTTTAAAGAAATTAGACGCTGAATTCAGATTTTATTTTTAGCCCGAACAAACATCACAACTTTCTCAAGATTGTTATTAATTTAGGACATATAATGCTTGTCCCGAAATTAACTATCGCAACAATCAAACAAATGCAAACCTAATATACGAGAAAGCTCTTCACAAACTTTTACACCTCGAACGCTATTACCCCTTGAATCGAGTGGTGGCGAAAATACTCCAATACCCATCTTATTTGGTACCACAGCAATAATACCTCCACAAACACCACTTTTTGCTGGCAGACCAACCTTATAAGCCCATTCACCGGCAAAGTTATACATCCCACAGGTGTACATCACCGACAAAATATCTTTGACATAAGTACTTTGGAGAGCCCGCTTACCAGTAATAGGGTTAAGACCTTTATTTGCGAGAGTTGCTGCCATTACTGCTAAATCTTGACAATTAACCATAACTGCGCACTGCTGAAAATAAAGATCTAAAGACTCTTCTATATTGGGTTGAATCATACCAAAATTGAGCATTAAGTGAGCCATTGCTCGGTTGCGATGTCCCGTAGCTCGTTCGGAAGTAAAAACAGAAATATCAACAAACACATCATGACCAACATATTGGCGAAACATTTCCAACAGTCTGTTTAAACGTTCTGTTGCATCTGCACCTTTAATCAAACTGGTGGTGGCGATCGCACCAGCATTCACCATCGGATTATAAGGTCGTTTCGATTGTTCGTCTAAAATAATCGCGTTAAATGCATCGCCTGTCGGTTCTACACCCACCCTAGTCAAAACATCATCTCTACCACAATCTTCTAAAGCAAGACCATAGGCAAAAACTTTGGAAATCGATTGTATTGTAAACAATTGATCGCGATCGCCTATTTGATAAACTTCACCATCTACCGTCACCAAGCAAATAGCAAATAAATCAGGATTTACTTTTGCCAGTTCTGGTATATAGTTTGCAACTACACCTTTTTGCAGAGACTTATATTGGCAGTGTAAATCTTCTACGATAGATTGCAATGATGATAGTACTTGTAATTTTTCTCTCACAACCATCCAACTAACAAATAAATTGCGTTAATTGCGAACATCAAAAATATTATTTCTGAAGAGTTTCATCTAACTACTTTTCTGGGAACCAAAAATCAAGAAATGTCATTTGCAAATACAACTTTTATTTCACAATAAATTTATCTAATCTTTAACTAAAGTTTAATTTTCTAATCTTACTACACTTAATTTTATAACTTTATATTTTTATACTGCTGCATTGATACTTAAGTACACTTTAATTATCAAACATACAATTTTGTATTTAAATTGCATCAAAATGCAAACTTAATTCATGAGTGATTTTTTTGTACGGGGATAGTTTTGAATCTCCACCAAGGTAAAGTAGTGTCAAGTATAATTCTCTTGATATGAAAGGATTATGAGCTAGTTTATAGTTTCTATATATGTTTGATAACTATATGTTAATTTCAGTATTTTTCCAGTTTTTCAAACTGTAAATAATCACTTGCTAGCAACGTATTTATATTTTTTATCAATTATGTTTATAAGTTTACGAGTTACATCGATTATGACAGTCTAAAAGCTTAATACTTAGCTGGCAAGTTGAATGTCAAAGTTTGTTAATAATCAATTAAGATTGTTTTTTTTAATCATCAAAATGCTCAAAACCTAAAACCCTTGTGTAGGAAGGATATATTCTTGAAAATTTAACTTGGAATTGATAAATTAACACTAGTTTACGCTAAATTGCCGATCCCCAAATTTAACAATTTGTGTTAGTCTGTTGCAGTTAATAACGGAAAGTAAAAACAGAACGAGTTCGAGGCAAGGGGAATCTAGTTACGTTTGTTGTGTAACGTCCCGGAAAATCAAACTTCAGTTCTTTGAGTGGATTAACATTCGGACGCATGAATCAAAAACATTTTTATTTTTGGATTTTAGTGGCTATGTTCGCGACCATATTAGGAATGCCAAAACTTGGTCGCGCTCAAACAACTAAAGGAAATGTTATTAATAATCGGCCAGCATCAACCATTTTCGCGGAATTAGTTGGAAATAAATCTCACAATGAACCAAGTGCAGCAAAAAAATTAGTCACACAAGTCGTATCTCATAAGTTAGAAGGAAGACATGCTGCAACAGTTTACATTCGCCAAATTCCTGTTCTTACTTTCTTAGGTCAATCATCAGCAGCACTCAGTACAATATCTGATAACTCTGTAAAAATAATAGCCAATCAGTCTCCGACACAGACTAACAATCCAGTTCGTAAAGCTAATTTGTTAGTAGAACGAATTAATCACTTAGTTCATACAAATGCGGACGCCAGTAAAATTACAGTTAATTGGAAAGGCGAGAGAAAGCTAGCATCTGCTGAATCAGGACAAAATAAAAGTTCATTTGTCAAACACTATAAAAACGATATCTTTGCCATCAAAGCTAGCGATTCCAAGCTACTAGAAATTGATGAACATACTGTTTTAGCAGGAAGCACAAAAAATTTAGCAGAAGATGCACTACAAATAACCAATCGCTTGCGGAGGTTAATTGGTTATGCTCCACCTGTAAGCAAAGTTGAAAATTTACCTGTTAGAGAACCAGTAAAGGTTGTCCAAGAAAAAAATAAACCTAAGACCATTAGTCATCATACTCGCAAAAGAAGAAACCTAGGGAAACGAGCAAGAAGGGGAAGAGTTCTAAGAGGTTGGGCTTCTTGGTATGGCTACGATGGTTCGGGTAATCGTACGGCTACAGGAGAAAGGTATAATCCTGAAGGTTTAACTGCTGCCCATCGTTCTCTCCCATTTGGAACGCGAGTTCGAGTTACTAATACCCGCAATGGGCGCTCTGTTGTAGTACGCATTAATGACAGAGGTCCTTTCATTCGGGGTCGAATCATTGATGTTTCTGCTGGAGCAGCAAGAAGATTGCGAATGATTAGTAGTGGTGTTGCACCAGTAAGGGTTGAAGTAATTGGTAGGTAAAATTACTTATAGTAATTAGCTATTTTTTAACTGCATCTATATATTTCTTAAACAGAGGTTTCTTAATTATAAGACCTCTGTTTTTACTATTTTTATTGTTATTTTATTTTTATCTCTATAGCTTAAACTCCAGACCAAACAAGGATTCCAGGGAGTATCTTTTTGTAAAGATACTTGAAATAATGTTCTTCGTGATCGTTTCTTTGGCATTCAGTAAGTAAGAGTCACGCAAAAAAAAATTCATTAATCCTTAAAATTATATAAAATTAGCAATAAATCTTAGTTCTTTGAAATTTCTTGGTATGAAGTAAAGCTTATTTGGCTAAGTATCCAGATCTAGTTCAAAGACCTAAGAACAAATCTATAAAGTGAGTGGATCTAGCCTAAAATGAGCACCCCCAGGGAAAATCAACCAATACCAGTAACGACTTATGGAGTAACTCATAAATAAATCTATATCTAATTTTAAGGTGACTAATTAGCCAGTGAACCACCTACAAAACACATAAAATTGTAGCTGTTCGTAAATTTTATATCGATGGCATTCTCGCTCAAATTTTATAAACTAACGGGGAATAGATAGATTAGAACTAGGGGTTATTTGTGCGCTTGCTGACGAGTGTTACAGCTTTACGCTGTTATGTAGCTCAACAAAAACGTTTGGCAACAAACTTTTTGCATTCGGAGGAAGGACAACTTGCAGAAGTTAGTACCTGGTTCCAAACTGCGATTGGTTTAGTCCCAACCATGGGAGCATTACATGAGGGTCATCTGAGTTTGATTAGAAAGGCACGACAAGAAAACAGGACTGTAATTGTCAGTATTTTTGTCAATCCTCTGCAATTCGGCCCAAATGAGGATTATCAACGTTATCCTCGTACATTAGAGCAGGATGCACAAATTTGCGAAAAACTTGGAGTCGATGCCATTTTTGCACCAACTCCGGAAGAAATGGGAGTACCTTTGAAGAATATAGAAGGGTCTAAAGTTACACAAGTTACTCCACCATCTGCTATGATATCTGGCTTGTGTGGTCGTTCTCGGCTAGGACATTTTCACGGCGTAGCAACGATCGTGACCAAGCTTTTTAACTTGGTTTTGCCTGACCGTGCTTACTTCGGTGAAAAAGACTTTCAGCAACTGGCTACAATCCAAAAAATAGTGGCTGATTTAAATTTGCCTGTGGAAATTGTTCCCTGTCCCACAGTACGCTTAGCTAATGGTCTGGCTTTAAGTTCCCGCAATCAATATTTGAATGCATCTGAGAAAGAGCAAGCAACGGTCATGTACCGCAGTTTGCAAAAAGCTAAGAATGCATTTTGTGCCGGGGAAAAAAATAGTAGCAGACTTATCGCTTTAGTGCAACAAGAGTTGGCAAAGGTCAGCATTTTATCTGTTGAATATATCGAATTGGTTGAACCGACTACCCTAATGCCAATAGAAAAAGTTAAGGAGAAAGGAATGCTCGCGATCGCAACTAGAATTGGTTCTACTCGTCTAATTGATAATGTTATTTTGCGCGATCGTCAGCCGATAGTCGCCATTGATGGACCTGCTGGAGCTGGTAAATCTACTGTTGCTCGTCAAGTTGCTGCTCAGCTAGAACTAGTGTATTTAGATACGGGCGCAATGTATCGGGCTATTACTTGGTTAGTACTACAAACAGGAATTGCCCTCGATCATGAATGCGCAATTGCTGAATTAGCCGATAAGTACGAGATTGAACTTACTCCGACTTCCAATTTACAATCACCAGTCAAAGTTTGGATTGATGGGAATGATGTAACTCAAGTGATTCGTACTCCTGAAGTCACAGCAAATGTTTCGGCAATTGCAGCTCAAACATCTGTACGAAAATCATTAGTCAGACAACAAAAAAATTGGGGTAAGAAAGGTGGCTTAGTTGCTGAAGGTAGAGATATTGGAACTCATGTTTTTCCAGATGCCGAAATAAAAATATTTCTCACCGCTTCTGTTAAGGAGCGTGCTCGTCGTCGTCAACGTGATTATGAAGCACAAGGTCTATCTTCAATTAATTTAAAACAATTAGAAAAAGACATTGCAGAACGCGACTGGAAAGACAGTACCCGTACAGTTTCTCCTTTACGTAAGGCAGAAGATGCTGTGGAATTACAAACAGATGGCCTCAGTATTACAGAAGTGACAGGAAAAATTGTGTATCAATATCAAAAACATCTATCTCGTTTGTAGAATAAGAACAATAACGTTCTTCATTGATTCTTGTTGCTTCCTTCATCGTAATACTTTGATTACTTTCACTTGAATGAACTAAAATCAGTCATGATTAGCACGCAAATATTTATGTTAAGACTTCATTCCTAGGAGTAAGAGTATAGATGATACCTCAACTAACTTAAACTTCAATTACATATATACTAGTGATTTCCTAAAGAAACCTAACTGGAACGTCAGGATTCACTTGAGGTCAGTAATATGCATCACCACCATTCTATGTAACATAATCTATGAAAAAATTGGTATTGGAATAGTTTTGCTTTATTTTGTTTTGATTCAATTGTTTTGATTCAACAAGAAATTATCTGCTATCTTATTTCCTGATAGAAGAAATTTATTTTTCTGGTTTGGACTAAATTCTTCAAAAGCAAGATTGTTAACATATTATCCACAGAAGACAGACAAAAAGTAATAGAGCAGCTAGGTTACTGATCTATGAAGTGTTTTTGTCAAAGCATTCTGTTCAAGTGCTTTGTTCAGCTATTTGCCTAGCCATTTTGTACAAGGTTAGTCACAATACTTTTTGTCGAACATTGTGTTTTCTAGTGTACTCACTCTGGGTGATTTGAGTGTGCTAAGCAGGCATTGACTAATAAAGCGAAAACCTTTGATAGAGATTTAACCGTGCCCCGAAGCCATTGGCGGGGCACTAAATATTTAGAGTTAGAAACCGCATAGACGAAAAATTTTCTTCCTCAGGAATATCGGAAGAATTTTACGATTTAGTTGAACTGTTCTTGCAGTTTATGCTTAGTTTGCTACTAGGACAAACTCTCTTTTCTTACAAGGTTAAGGTGTGACGAAACACTTTAAATTGTTGTGAAAAAGAGTCAGCGTTTACTATTTGTATCACTCTTGGCTTGAAAGGGTATCAGTCTTTAGAGAGATGATTGGGGATAAAAAAATATTAAAAAAATATAAATCAAGAATCAAATGTAACATATTAGAATATTAATTTGTATCGCCAGAAGCTTGCCAAGACTGTATTTGGGGTATTTCAAGGCAAAAAATAGTGGGTTTGTAAAAGTCAATGAATCAAGAGTACCAATTAAAAACTATTGCACTATCGATCGCTTCACGGAAGAATAGAGTTTAATTAAAAAGTTATGTGTTCCCCAATCGTGATTACTGAAATATAACTGTTGTCTGGTACGCACAGTTTTTATGAGACTTTTAGTCTTAAAGTCACCTTTGGCAAATATCACTGTAAATGATTTGTAATACTCACCAACAAGAAAAACAAAATTCAATTCTTGTTTGCCAGTTCAATAGCGGCTCCTGTTCCGCAGAAAAAGGTTTAAGCCTTGCTAATTTATTACTGCGCTGGGTACAGGCGTGGTTCCCAAACTACCGGAGGATTTTAGATGAAAGCATCTGCAAAATTCGATTTTGACGACGAGAAATATAATGCACTGCCTTCTCGAGTCATTCCTTGGTGTCAGATGATCAATCCTCGGTACGGCAAAGATGGCATACAACACCATGGTTTAGCAATTAAGCTTGATAATGCCCATTCCGTAGACTTTCAACCAGATGATAACTGGCAAGAAGTGGAGCATGAATTCAGTTCTGGGGTTGAAAATATACTTATTACAGCAACTCCAAAATTAGTATTAGTACGTCGAGGACCATTATCTGTTAAAGATAGGGAAACAGGAGTCAAACTTGGTACCCTCAAAGAAAATTACGATGCTTTTCTGGCAGATAAACTCAGGTTTAAAACTTTCACACGCTATTTAGTCTTCCTAGTGGGAGAAAATAAAAAGTTTCTGCATAAAACTCCATTACAACTTACTCTTAGTGGTGCTGCAGGGGCTAGTTTCAGTAAAGCTTACTGTGAATATCAACAAGGTAAACCCAGTACTGGTTTTATTGCCGAATTAGAAAAAGCTTATGCTGGATATCGTCAACAGCCTTGGATACCCAAAGGTCCATTGTTCCATGCCCATGGAATTTTTTCTCCGATTATCGAATGTGAAGAAAGGGGAATCGCCACTAATACAGTCTTAGTTGCTTCAACGGTGGATTACAAACATCCGACAATTGCGACTCTCACCCAATATTTAATTGCTTCTGATTCAGAAGAATCAGCAATGATCTCTCAAGCTTTTGAAGAATACAAAGATTTTGCTAAAACTCCTCCAGTGGCTAAAGCAGAAACCCAAAAAGTAGCAATGGCGAGTGTTTCTAGCTCATATATTTATCCAGATGAAGATGATTTTGGTTATCCGCCGTATTAAATAAAATTTAAATTGTTATCAATTGACGGTTGACGCTTTGGAGTGAAAAAATATCCCATGTGGTTGGTTGTGGGTAAAACATAAATGTGAGGTGTCGTCTTTGTGCTTACGCTCTGCCCACAGTAATACTTTTATTAACAAAAATTAATTTTAATGGGTTGCGCACCCCTTCAGAAGATTTGCTGATTAAGTGCGGGCAAAAATGCTTAGGCTAATAGGGTGCAAAATGGATTATCAGGATGCTGGTGTTGATGTTGAAGCAGGTAGAGAGTTTGTTGGACAAATTAGTAGCTTAGTTCGTAGTACAAATCGTCCTGGGGTTATTGGCGGTTTAGGCGGTTTTAGTGGTTGTTTTCAATTACCGACTGGTTTTCAAGAACCGGTGTTGGTTTCTGGAACTGATGGTGTAGGTACAAAACTTAAAATAGCTCAAGCTATTGATCGACATGACACTGTGGGTATAGATCTGGTAGCAATGTGTGTCAATGATGTATTGACATCTGGTGCTGAACCACTATTCTTCTTAGATTATCTGGCAACAGGAAAATTAGATAAATTACAGTTACAGCAGGTCGTTTCTGGAATTGCTGCAGGTTGCAAACAAGCAAATTGTGCCTTGTTGGGAGGTGAAACGGCAGAAATGCCAGGTTTTTACCCCGGAGGTGAATATGATGTTGCTGGGTTTTGTGTGGGAATTGTTGAAAAGAGTGAGATGCTTGATGGTTCTCAAGTAAAGCTTGGAGATGTTGCTGTTGCTCTTCAAAGTAGTGGTATACACAGCAATGGTTTGAGTTTAGTCAGAAAAATTATTGGCGAACAGGGATTTTCTTGGAGCGATCGTCCGGAATTATTAGGAAACAAAACTTTAGGAGAAGTTTTTTTAACCCCCACTAAGATATATGTTGAAGCTGTTTTGGGAGCACGAAAAGCTGATTTGAAGATTAACGGGATGGCTCATATTACAGGTGGTGGGCTTCCAGAAAATCTACCGCGTTGTTTGAATCGAAACCAAGGAATTAAGATCGATCCCAATAGTTGGTCTGTACCTTCTGTATTTCAATGGCTAGCAGATGTCGGGTCTGTAAGTTCCCAAGCTATGTATAATACTTTCAATATGGGTATTGGTTTCGTGTTAATAGTGCCTGAGGACAGTGTAGAACAAGCAATTAGTTATTTTCAGTCACAAAATATTTCTGCTTCTGCTATAGGGGAAGTAATTTCTGGTTCTGGGGAACTGGTGGGATTAGATTTTTGACACTCCCCAATGACAATTTTTTGAATTCAAAATTCATTAGCGAAGCGTGTCCATAGGACATAATTCAAAATATGACCTAAAACTTGATATATTTTAGTGGATATGTATCTGACAGCTTTGTAACTAGCCGTTGATATTATTAACGTTCTTACCTCTTTGGCGATGAATTTCTTCCCAAATTTCTAAGTCTTCGGGGCGATCGATATCGGCTAAAGTCGGTAAATTATCTACAGCCAAATTGAGTCTTTTTGCAATATTCACAGTTTGTTGGAATACTTTGTCAGTTCCCCAATCGACATCTACAAATAATTCTGGAATCGAGCGACGCAAAGCAATTAAATAATAACCACCGTCGATCGCTCGACCTAAAACCAAATCTTTATCTGTTAGATACTCAAAAGCTAGCTTCAAAATTTCTAGTTCGATACTAGGGCAGTCGGTACCAATAATAATTGATTTTTCTGCTCCATTTTGAAAAGCTTCCGATAGCGATCGCGCCATTCGCATTCCTAGATCGCCTTCTCCTTGTGCTTGGTAAGCAATATCGGAACCCAACCAATCTTTCATTAATTGCGTGTTACCACCTGCGAAACGTATCTCTAGTGATACAAGTATCTGATTTTGTAACTGTTTCGCCTTTGACAAAATATATTCTGTCATTTGACGCTGAAGATTTGCAGCACCTTGAGGACCCAAAGTTGGTATTAATCGAGTTTTGGTTTTCCCTGCTTCTGGGTAGCGACTAAAAATAATCAAGTGCTGTTGCATTATTTTTGGTGGTTTTTGCATGCAATAACCCAATTTGGCAATTTGTGATTTAGAGATGCATTGCGATACATCCTCTAAAAAATAATAACAACATCAGAAATCAAGCAAGCTAAAAATCAACTCTCAAGTTTGAAATATATATTCAAATAGATATTGGGAATAGATATCGGGAAAAGTAAAAATATCCAAACTTTTGTTTTTCCCAGTTCCCTGTTCCCTTCTAATAACAAAAATCACCTTTACGATTGGGTTTATCCCGTTCTTTTGCTCTACGAATTGCGCCTAATATTGTTGAGACGAAGACACAGCGTTTAGTTTTTCCACCATATTTTCCAGATAAAGTAATTCTTCCCAAGGGTGGTTTTCTCACACTACCTCGATAATCAAATTGAATTTGTCTAATACCTTGACTTTTAAGTAGTTGTAGAGTGGTTTCTTTATCTAGGCTAATATTAGGATCTAAATTATTCCAATTTATCCCAGACGGGTTCGCAGAAGCGTGATGTACAGCCCATTGAACGATACCATTTTGTTCGCGAAAACTGGCTTGCCAAGTTTCTTTATTCTTTTGGGCTTGACTTTGGGCTTTTCGTAAAGCGAAGTAAACTCGATCTTGAGCAACGTCAAGATGGCGATTATTTAGGAAAGATAACCAACTTGGTCCTGCGATCGCGCTTAAAATTCCAATTATTACAACTACAATTAATACCTCTAGCACTGTAAAACCACTGCTAGAAGAAACTTTGTGTAGACATTTCCCCATTTTAAGATATTCCACCGTGATAAATGCACCAATTTGGTAGATACAGTGCTGGTGAATATCCCTGATAATTTTGTTAACGGTTGATAATTAATGCTTAACTGTAATGATAATCATCTCTGATTTTGAAGACGTTCCAGAGCCTGCGGCGTCGGCGTTAAGCCTCTGGAACATCTCTACAAGATTGATTTAGAATTGCGACTTGAAATAACCGTGTTTCCAAAGGTAAAAAGGACTAAAAAAACTACCAACAAATAATTGCATTTCGCAGGCTGCTACTAATTCTGTTTTGACTTTAAATCTATATTTACATAGATGTAAAAGTATTTTTTTTAAATCATTCAGCATATAAGCAACAAAAGCAAGTGGTTTTACCCAAGGCTGAATGTTAATTGTTCGAGTGACATAACGACTGAGTCCTATACCACGAAAAAATGGTAATAAATATTCTTTTTGCAAACGCCATTGAGGAATTTGATGATAAGTTTCCATTTCTGGGTTGTACCAGATTTCCCAACCTAGTTTTTGAATATAAGAAAATATTTCTAAGTCTTCCCCTGCAAGCATATTACCCGTAATTCTGCCAATCAAAATTGATTTTTTGGGAACACCTTCTAACCAAGCTTGACGACGAACAACGAATCCAGCAGAGGGAGGAAGTAATTTTGTTTGCGGTTTGTAAAGTAAAGGTAAATTACCTCTTTCCGTAATGGCTAAAAATGGAGCTAGTGGCTGAAAATTTTCTGGTGGTTCTATTTCCCATTTGGGATGGATCTGGCTAGTAAATGCTCCTGCTTGAGGGTATTTTATTGCAAATTTATAAGCTTCTTCTACCCAATTCGAAACGGGATAATTATCGTCATCTAAAAAACCAATCAATTCACTTTTTGCTTCATCAATAGCACGTTGACGAGCGTATGCTGCACCTTGTTTAGGTTCCAAAAAATATTTTAAAGGAAAAGTATGTTTCCACTTGTTTTGATAATCTTGAATGATTATTGCTGTATTGTCATTACTATTATTATCAATAATTATTATTTCCCAGTTAATATCCTCAGTATTAATTTGTTGTTTTAATTTTTCTAAAAGTCCTGGTAAACTAGTTTCTCCATTGTAAGTAGGAACAGCAACAGTAAAATCTATTTTTTTGTTAATATCTTTTGTTAAATGATTTTTATTTTTCATGGCACTGTTAATTAAAAGTACCTGACTATAATCAAGTATTGACTATAAATCTTATTTTTGTATCCAGTGTCTTTTCTTAAATACTGTTGTATAAAATTTTATATGTTATTTGAATTATTCACATTCGTTATTTTTTGCAGTTCTCATACCTCCTAAAATAGTCTGTACTACTACACATCTTTTAACATCACTAGCTTGTGTAACTTTTCCTGATTTAGGTATAGCAACAACTACTTTTATCCCATCGTTTATCTCTGCATCTGGTAAACCACCAATTTGATTAAATGTAATTGCTTGTGGTTTTATCTCATTATATTTACTGGCATAGGATATAGTTTTCGTAGATTTATTTTTACCAGCAATATTTGTACCTAAGATTAATTTATTTGCCTTAAGACCTAGCTCACTACCTAATGTTTCCCAATATTGATCTGGTTTAGAATCACTGGGATGAATCGCTACTTTTGCTTCCTTATTCTCACCAGCACTTTCTGTGGAAAAGCTCACACTGTAAGGAAGTTTAGTTTTTTTAGCTTTGCGTTGTGCTTCTTGGAGTACGGATAAAATTTCATCATTGGCTTTGTTTAATTGTTGTCTGTTAACAAAACCCAACCAACTTGGACCTACAATTGCTGCAAGAATTCCTATAATAACGATCGCAACTAAAATTTCCAAGATTGTAAAACCAGTATCTGAGGGATTTTTTTTAGCATTTAGATTATTAAAGTGAAGTTTATTTTTGTTAATAATGTAATTTATTCTCTTTGTTGGATTGATTGTAGAATTAATTGGTATGTTCATCGTAAAACCATTTTTAAGTTAATACATATCAAAAAAATTATTCTTGTCTAACAAACATATATTCTTAATCTAAATTTATTCAACTCCGATAAATCCCCGACCTTTAACTTTAACATTTGCAATTGGGAAATATGATTTAAGAATATTTTGATAGTTGTTATTTTTTGGTTCGATTCTGGCTAATGCATTTCCTCTTAAGAAAATTTGAGCGGTCGTATTATCAATATCCACACAAGCATAAAAACTGGCATTATTAAAATTATTTGTAACTGCAGGTACTCTCAAAGAGTCTGCCTTTTTTTTACTTTTAGGAAAAACAGATTTGCAATCTATAGTTTTTAAACCTTGACTGGAATCTATATAGTCAACTAAGACGTCAGCATTTTGACTGTTCTGATAATTACCTTCTTTTTCCCAGTCATTCATTTTTTGTTCTAAAGTTCCTTGAGTTTTGTTTAAATCAAATAATTTGAAACCAGGATCTGCTGTTTTAGAATTTCCTTTAGTATTGTAATCGTCATCGGCTGTTATACCATCACTCAGTTCAAATCTGGCAATGCGGTATTGATTAGACCAAATATCATTTTCATCGTTCTTTTTGTTATCTTCTATTAAGTAGTAACTAACTAGTGAATAGACAAAAGCATCATTTTTTTTCTTGTCAGTTATGACTTTATCAAGCTCTATTGCCTCTTTCTCAAATTTACGCTTCCAAAATACAAGTACTGGAACTCTATCTGTTGAACCAGAATATAATAATTGACTTTTAATCGCATTTATTCCATCAGCATCATATATATAAATAGCCTGTTGTAAATCTTGAGCAATGTAATCTAAAGCTGTTTGAATTTCTTGTTCTGAATTTATTTTGGCTTGTTCTTTACGATCTGTGTCCAGAATATTAATCATAAATCCTAGCAATGGTGTAATGACTAATACAGCTAAAACCATTGCTACCATTAGTTCAATGAGAGTAAAACCTGCATTGTTTTTTGCAATTTCTTTAAAATGTTTATATTTAAACTTAGTGCTGAGAAAAAAATGAAATTTATTCAGCATTGTCATGCTCTTCATATTTTATTTATTGGATTTTTAATTATTGAAGCTATATTTGTTTTATTTACACTGAGAATTGGTATTTTTGTTGTTTTCTAAGCGCGAACAAAAATCTGCAAATGTTGTATTTCTGGATGCAATATCTGTGGTCATTTCCAATAGGGGCGCTTTTAATTTACTAATTGCTCCACTAAAACTGGACTGTGTTGCTTTTTTCTTGTCATCGCTTTTTTCTAAAGATTTACCGTCTTTAAAAGCATCCGCTCTATAAACTCTTATTCCTAGACGATAACCACTATTTGCTTCATCAGTACTGGGGTTATAAGCAAATGCTTGGACAAGCATATCTTTTGGATCGTCTTTTTTACATGTGCCATCACCACTACCATCAAGACAATACACCTGATAAGTTTTATCTTTAGGAGAAGAACAATATTCATTGTCTGTTTTGCAATTTAAATTGCCAGATGGAGCATTAACTTGAGCAATCAAGTTACTATCCTTTTGTGTGATTGGTGGTGATTCAATCGATCCAGAGGTAACACCATCGATATAAGTTTTAGCTGCTTGGGTTGCAAGTTCTACTCGTTTCGACTGGACTCTTGTTCCAACGGAAAGTACTATTACTGGTGCGATCGCAGTCAGTAAAATACCAACTACGATAATAGCGATTAGTGATTCAATGATAGTAAAACCTGCTTCACCAGAATGGGGTTGAATTCTTTGAAGTTTAAGTTGAGTCATGGCGTTTTGATGTGACTTTGGTAATTTGTAAATCCAAAACTGATACAAAATCTGTTCTGTAGAGACGTAGCATTGCTGCGTCTCTACAAGTCGTGATTTCCAAGGGTTTAACCACGTGTGTACTTTTTACAGAAATCTTGTGGACGTTGACTATTGGGAATCGCAGCTTTCCCAGTAGTTTTCTTAGTACTTGGATTATAGATTTGGGCGCATAACAGAGTTTTTACCCATTCGTCATCCCGACCGACTTCCCTGAAAAACTCATTGGGTTCCGTTGCTGGGGGTAAGGTAAAGGTTTCGGTAAACAAGTCTGGAAGCTGGGATAGCAAGCCAACATCAAAACCCCATTGACGGGAAGGTGCTCTGTAGAAAGGTGTTCTTCCACCTGTGGTACCTGTGCGGTAAAGTTGGGTGTAATCTGAGCCAAAAGAACTTTTAGGACCACTTCCAGTTTTCAAAGATTGCCATGGTGCAGTCGCATAAACGCTACGTTTGTACTGAATCAAAGAACCACTAATACTGTGATTGATATTGTCCCAGTGTTCTAAATAACGTACAAAGTTTTCTAAACCACCATTCGACTCACTAGGTCGTGCTGGGGTATCTCCACCGGCGAGAATTAGATTTGTAGTTGTAGTTTTTGGTCTTTGCACCCAATAAGTGTCTGCATCCTCGGCAAAACCTCTTTTATTGTTATTGATTGAGGGTAACTTATCTCGATCTTTACCTTTGCCTGGATCTCGGTCACTCTTATTCTTAGTCCATTCATCCTTGGGCATGTGGATTTGCAGTACTGGTACCAAAATTGGTTGTTCTTCAGAATTAGTTCCAGTCAGTTTCTTTCCATCAATAGTTTGGTAGAACAGAGGCTTGTCATGACCATAGTAAGTATCTTTGGGAGGTAAATTACTACCATTATCAGTTCTAAACCAGAGAGCATTTGTTTTTAATCTGGGTTGTCCGACATTCCAAGAGGTTTGGGACGCAACAGAATTTCTAGGAAATGCTTGTATCTCACCTGTATCATTAATTCCTAAAGGTACTGGATGACCCTTATCATCAAGTATCAGGTCACCGGTAGCAACATCACGAGCAAAAGCAACACGCCTTGCATAACGCCTTAGTTCAGGATCTTTATCTTTTGTGTTGGAATCAAAAGCTAAATCGACTGTTGTACCTGCACGATGGGTGGTGTTGTCGTATTTTTTACCAATTTCAGACGTAGCAGTAGTTGTGCCACCATCAATAGTCCAGTCTGTTGAAGTACAGCTAGAAACAGGAATTTTTGGGCAAATTTCCATCAAGTACTCATTAAACTTTACTCGCCGTTGGATGGGAGTCACAAAGTTGTTAACGTAAGAACTTCCTTGAATGTCACTGATACTAGTATCAAAGTCTTTTGGATATCCAATTCTGTTACCACTAGACTCAAACCAATTACTACTAGTAAGAAAGTTATTATCCAAAAAACCTTGTTTTTGATAATTTACAGAAGCTAAATCTCCCTCATTATTTCTTAAGTCATAGTCCCCTTCGTTACGGAAACCAAAGCGGAAGTTCTCTGAAAGTACCGTGACTGCATCTGCTAAAACTGAAGCTGCTCGCCAGCTATCTCCTGTAGTACACTTAGGAAGCCTTTTATCACCTTTACGACAAGCAAAGTCATAGTCAAGTGTTTTGTTACGGTCATAGAATTTGTTCCAATTTATTTCATTTTTGTCATTTAGTAACCGGTCTGTGAATTCCTCAACTTGATTGTTGCGGTTTCCACCTTTGGCGTGGAGGTTAAAATCACCCTTGATATAAGCAGGTAAATTACTTGCTAGGATTAACCCTTTTTCTTCTTGTCTAAATTTAATATCGCGATCCAGACGACTACCGTTAATTAGCATAATTCCATTGGGACGACGGGTTGGGTCTAATTTATAGTCCGTAGGGCTAATTAATTTTCTTTGATCGATATCTTTATCTGGACTTTCACTCAGATCCCGTAGAGCGTCATCTCTGGTCGCGTAGATAATACCACTATTGGGAATTAAATATTCTTGTTTACCACCACCACTATAACTACCACTAACCTTGTGCTTACGCATTTTGTCAAGATCTAGTACTGTTACCCTGACCTCCAAGGGTTGACGCTGTTCGAGGCTACGAGTGTAATCTTGTCCAAGGTCAGCTAACTTTGATTCAGTTTCAATTGATTTAACCTGGCGAGCATCTAAAAATGAAGTTTCATAAATAGCTCCATGGGGTATTGTTGAAGAAATACTGGATTGACCCTTGAGGATATCAAGGGCACAAATAGCTGCATCTATTGCAGAATAATCTGCAGCTGTCCGCTTTGTAGTAGATTTTTCTAATGCTTTCCTCAGTGGTTCGTTAACAAAACGCCCATTGGGAAATACCATTCTTGCTTGTCTTTCTAATTCAGCTGCATATTTACTTCTGCTACTAAAGTTATAAACAATACCATTATTGGATTTACCCTGTGTTGTACTGGAGTCAGCGTCTGGATTCTTCCATCTACCTTTTACCTTACTATTGTTTTGAGCCGTAATTGAGTTGGTTGGATCATAGTAGCTACTAACACAAGCGATCGGTTCTTGGTCTTGACCGTAATCTTTTGCATAATGATAAACAGCAGTTGCTCTCATCAATAGATCACCTTGACCGGTTTGACCACTTCCGCCGCTCATAGGCATAGAATCAGACCAGACAATAATTGGGTCTTTATTCTTAAACTTGAGACTATTGGCTTTAATTCTTTTAGAATCGATACTTTTAGGATCGACAAAATTTGTATCCCATTGCGGTTCGGGTAAAAACGACTTATCAGCTCGTTTGTAAGTCACCCCATCAACATAAATACCCGCACCAGTTACAATACGCACTCCACCAACGTTATCAAGTACATTTTTTGGTTTTTCTGTTGCTTTTTCCTCAAAAAATCCGTCTCTATCTGTCGCACCAGCCAAACTAACTAGCTGCTCAATTTTAGTAGTACGAGTGCGATATTTGTTTTTCTCGTCACTGTAATCATCCCACTTGGTAACCGATTTACCAGGATAATCTACAGATTGAGGTGTATTACTACCGACAAAATCTTTTATTGTTTTATCAAACCACAGAGCAGGTAAATTATTTCCTACTAATATGCGATCGCCAAGTAATTTCTCTTCTTCTCGATACTCTTCTTTAAGAGTATTTGGTTCTGTAGCAGATAACTTTTTGAGGATTAATGATAATTTTGTATTTGTATTAGTAGGATAAATCCAAGAGTCTTGGGGTCGTAATAAATCACCACTATCTTGAAGTTGACCAGTTCCTGGATTCTGTGCGAAAGGAACTTCCTTGAAAGTAACTTTGCGTGTTCGTTTTCTAAAATAAGATTCTAACTCTTCTCGGCGAACCTGATTTTTATCTAAACCGGGATTATTATCCAGTCGAGCATCAATATTATCTTTTACTTCTGAAGGGTCTTTACCAGATTTAATCTGTTTTTCTACTAAGGAATTAATTCTCTGAGCATAAGCTTGACTATTAAAGGCTATATCTGCAGAACTGTTATTTGCAGTTTTGTTACCACCGTCAATTTTCCCTTGTGAAGGCTTATTTCCTGGTCTGAATAAATCTACATTGACAGCACCTTTTGTACTACCACCAGTAATACGACCAAAACCGACATTTCCACCAACAATTATTTTACTATTTTGGGCAGTATAAAAACAGGAATCTGGGTCACTAACTTGATAAAATCGGATATCATCATAACTTTTACCTGTTAATAAATTGCTGTTAGTAAAAATCCTGCCGTTAAGTCTCAGACCTGCACCAGGAGTTATTTCTAAGTCATCTTCGTAAACAACAGCATTATTACTGAGGGGAATACGTTCTTGATCTTGCTGAAATTCAATAGCAGAAAAACTTTTATTCCCTTTGTATGATTCGTATTCTTTACTATTTAAACTTGCACTTTTGAGGTAACTTTCATCAATTGGTACAGTCGTTGAATAAACAAAAAAGCTTTTCTTGAGAGCTTCCCCGAGGCGATACCAGCCAGAACCGCTAACTAAACTAGCACTAGTACCTTCAGCCCCACCACAACTTTTACCTGCACCCATTGGACGTGCTCTAGCATCTAAAGGAGTACGGGCGCGGTTAAATTTAGCATCATCACCACGACTGGGGCTACGAAAAAATACGCCATACAAAGTTAAGCTATCATATTTACCGTTATTATCTGTATCGACGGGAAACCTCCAAGCAGTGGTAATAGCTTCTCGATTTTCTAAGTCTGTACTACTCTTATCATCAATTCCACTTTTACCATCAAGGTTGTAACTTACATCTAAGGGTGTTTCATCACCAAAGGTGTATTTAGTCAAATTTTTAGTGAAAGCATCATATAAAGAGCTATCAGAAGGTGTAGAGCGCGGTAGAGTTGGGTCAGTAAATAATTGGTTGATTTTTGCTTTTGCTCTCTCAATCGAAGGCATTGCAGCACTTAATATTGCCTGATTTACCCGAACATTACTAGCATTTTCAGCGCGTTTAAAAGAGCGAAATAAAATTGCAGTGGTCAGTAATATTACCACTAAAGTTACCATCGCCACAGTTGGTAAAACAAACCCAGCATTTACCCAATCAGCTTGTCTTCTAGTAAGCAAGAAAGTTCGCAACAACCAAGCACGTTGTTCTCTAATTTCTAACGTAGATTTTTGATGATTTTTTTGATAGAAACTTTTTATTAATTTGACTAATTGGTGATTGGGATGCATAACTACCTTCTGGTCAAAAAAACGATGCAAGGAATGATATTACGTTTTAAAAATTGTTTTTATTATTCTTATATCTAGCAATCATATTTGATTTTCACAAATGGTTTAGGATTGCTATCTGCACGATAAAAATTACCTAAAAAGAAAATTTGTATGTTAAAAATCAACTTTAATTTATATGATGATTTTTAGTAATTAATAGATTTTTAAAAGGTTAAAAAGTCTGAATTGTTATTCAGAAATATTGGATTATTTAATTTGTAGCTGAGACAGAGTATAAATGTCATCAATTCATCCCAAAAAAGGCAAAATTTTACTTGAAATAGCAGGTAAATGAAGTTGCTGTTGGGAGAGTAAACTTATGTTACCCATTTGCAGCGATAAATATATCAGTTAGGGAAAATAAAATTTTGGTAATTGGTAATTGGTAATTGGTAATTGCTGTATTTGAATCGACTTGACTTAAAAAATTATCGATACCTAAACATAATGCGGTGATAGTTGTGAAAAAATTATTCATTTTGGCTATGATTTGCATTTTTGGCTGCACAGAAACGAACTCAGCTAATGTGCAACAGCAAAATACAGAGCAAAATATTGTGGAAAAAAATGTTAATGAAGCTAAAGTAGTATCTGTTAAAGCTCAGGGAAAAGCACAAAACTATACCTTTAATGTGGGGATTGCCAGCCCCGATACAGGTTGCGAACAATATGCTAACTGGTGGGAAGTATTGAATGAGGAAGGAAAACTTCTCTATCGCCGTATTTTGGCACACAGTCATGTTAAAGAGCAACCTTTTGAGCGTTGGGGTGGACCAGTGACTGTGAGCAATAACGAAATAGTAATAATCCGAGCACACATGAATAATTCAGGTTATGGGACAACCGTTTTCAAAGGTTCAGTAAAAGATGGTTTTAAACCAACTCAACTGAAAGCCAATTTTGCTTTCGAGGTAAAATCCCAACAACCACAACCCAGTGGATGTGCTTTTTAGTATTTTTTAGAAATCAGAAGACAGGAGTCAAAATTAGAATATTCTTTACTCCTGACAGTATTTTAGCTGTACTTTATTTGCTTATAATCCAATATGCTTGCTTCCCAACGCCTAATCCCTAATCCCTACCTAATCCCTAGTCCCCAACCCCATAAACACCAAAAACACCCGTATCGGTTTCCGCACAGGTGCTCTGGTTTGTTTGATGATAACTGGCGAAAATTGCCAGTAATTTAGGTATGAACTTGGAAATGATAGAACCTTAATAGTGATTAAGATTAATCCCAGCTTCTTTAGCCATTGCATCAAGACCTTTCTTTTCCAAAGTTTTGATTGCTTTGGTAGAAAGTTTTAGTTTTACCCAACGATTACCTTTAGCCCACCAAACACGTTTGTTCTGTAGGTTGACTTGCTGAAGACGCTTGGTACGACGGTGAGAGTGGGAAATTGCAAAAGCATTATTTGCTTTCTTCCCAGTAAGTTGACAGCGACGAGACATAAAATCTATCTCCTTGTTTTTTACACGATCTACTATTTTATCTAAAGAAGCAAGTAATTAGGGAAAACAAGTAGACAGTTATTAATTTTGGTTGAATGTTGGGTATTTAATTTACCCAATATCATCTTTGTGATGGTATATCACTGCTTTTGCTTGAATAAGCAACCACAATTAGCGAATTAACACATCCGATATTAAGAATAACGGTGCGTTACGGCTAACGCCTAACACACCCTACAAAATCGGATATATTTCAACTGTTAGTCATGAATTATCCTATTTAATTGCTTCTTTTGTGAGTTTGGTTAGTACTTCATTGGAACGAAGCACAAAAGATTTCATCCCATCAGCATCAAAGCCCTTCTGTGACATTAATGCTAGATCGTAAACATGTTGGCAAACCATATTTACCAATTGTTGTGTGGGAGAAGAACCATCACCTTGAATAATACTACCTTGGTTGAGATTTGCCAGGTTTTGAATTAATGGGTGGGATGTATTTACCAGTAAAACGTGTTCTTCTGGAAATTCTACGTTTTGTTGTTGCATCATGGCGTTCATTTCCCGCAAACGGCGTAGAATTTCGGGTAAAAGAACCATTGCTGGTGGTGTACCTTGGGGATTATCAGATTTTAAGGCTTCGGTACGAATATTTAGTTTTGGTTTGTTGAGTGCTTTCTCAAATAGCTCTTTGATTTGCTCGCTGCGAGTCTTATTTGTGTTAGGGTCAACGATTTCTTTGTCTTTCTCTTGATCTAAGAGGGTGTTATCTAAGTCTGAGTCTACCCGAGTAAATTTAACGTCTGTATATTCCCGCTCCAAGAAGTTGATAAAGTGAGTATCAATGAATGAGTCCATAAATAGGACTTCCAAGCCTTGGCTTTTATGTAATTCTACATAGGTGGCTTGTGCTGCTTCGTCTGTGCAGTAAAATACTCGATTCTCGTGCTTTGCTTTGTTCCGTTCTAAGTATTCTTTAAGATTAGTATAAGGTAATTTGTTAGCAGGAGTAACATCTTGCCAAGCATCACCTTCTTCTGTGGGAACTTGAACTGTGGTGGTGTCTGCTGATTCTTCTTGGTATGTGCTACGGAATATTACTATGTCTTGGACTTGTTTCTTGAATTTTTCGTCGTTGAGAACGCCAAATTTAACGAAAGTACCGAGATCCTTCCAAGCACCAACATATTTTTCGCGATCGTCGCGATACAATTCCTTGAGGTTATCTCCGACCTTTTTGGCGATATAGTCACCAATTCTTCTTACGGTGCGATCGCCTTGTAAAGCACTACGGGAAACGTTGAGAGGAATATCGGTACTATCAATTACACCCCGCATGGGTAACAAAAACTGGGGAATAATTTCTTCGCAATTATCACTGACAAAAACTTGGTTACAGAATAGTTTGATTTGTCCTTTATTAACTTCAACATCGGGCTTGAGTTTGGGAAAATAGAGAATACCATTGACAATAAAGGGATAATCGGTGTTCAAATGTACCCAAAGTAATGGTTCTTCTTCAAAGGGATACAGATATTTGTAAAACTCTAAGTAATCTTCCTTGTTCAAACTACTGGGTGATTCTCGCCAAGGAGCTTTTTGTTTGTTGAGAACTTCCCCATCCATTTTGATGGGTACTGGCATAAAATCACAGTAAGTTTTAACAAGATTTTTGATGCGTGCGGGTTCTAAAAATTCCTCTTCCTCTTCCATGAGGTGCAGAGTTATTGTAGTACCACGAGTTGTGCGAGATGAATCATCCAAAGTGAAAGCAGGAGAACCATCACAAGTCCAATGGACAGCTTGTTCCCCTTCCTTATAAGAAAGTGTATCAATTTCAACCTGCTTTGCGACCATAAAGGATGAGTAGAAACCCAAACCAAAGTTACCAATAATTTGTTGGTTTGAGTCTCCTTTATACTTTTGAATAAATTCTTCGGCACTGGAAAATGCCACTTGGTTGATATATTTTTTTACTTCATCAGCACTCATTCCAATTCCATTATCGGATATGGAAAGAGTTTTCTTATCCTTATCAACAGCAATTTGAATTTCTTGTTCGCCGATTTCGCCTGAATATTCTCCAGAGCGGGATACCATTTCCAGTTTAGCAATCGCGTCTACAGCGTTGGATACCAATTCTCGTAAAAAGATTTGATGATCGGAATAAAGCGATTTCTTGATAATCGGGAATATATTCTCAGTATGAATGCTGATAGTACCTTGTTCTAGCATATTCTCTGATTACAAATACATACAAATATTTCAATCATGACTCAGACAAGCTTATTTCGACACTTTTTATTTATGTAAGTGCGAAAATCAATGCTGAATCAATCAAGAATTGTAGAACTCAACGAGTGTGAATGCCTATACTTGAAATGTTTGTTTGCCCTATAAAAATAATTCGGATTTCCCTACCATGATATTAAATGTTACTGTCCTTAAGTTTTTTTACTTAAATTATGGTATTTTTTCTTTTGCAGAATATTACAAAGGTGAGGAAAAATTATCTTGACCGCCGCTATTAATATGATGCGCCACTGTTGCCGAAGGGATGAACTATTGTTGATAAAGTTCCACCAAAATCGTAATGCAATTCGAGTTTGTTGTTTATTTGGTGCAGCTTCAATTGCTTTAAAAGTCAGGTATTTGTAAAGATTGGCTAAACTTGTCTTTTTTAAGTGCTGTAGTTGTTGAGCTTTGTCATCGATGAAAGCACGGTCAATCACTTTTAAAGATTCTGCTTCTTGCTTTTTGAGGTTATTTGACATTGAATTAGCAGATATTCGATATAAAATCTGTGGTTTTTGCACACATACAAATTCATGATTCGCACAAATTCGTAACCACATATCCCAATCTTCTGCGGCGGATAGGGATTCATCAAAATGACCGACTTCTTCAAATACTTGGCGACGAATGAGAGGATTTGAGCCATTTTCTAGGAAATTTCCCATCAACATTCGCTCATAAACCCATCCGGTAAATTTTATGCGTCTACCTGCTTTAATAAAGTTACCAGAATCATTTATGTAATCTGTCCAACTGTAAGCTAATACTGCTCGGGGATTTGCTTTTAAAACTTGATATTGGTCTTCTAATTTATCAAGTGTCCATAAATCATCAGCATCAATAAAAGAAATAAATTTTCCCCTTGCTTTTTTTATTCCACGGTTACGAGTAGCAGCTAAACCAGAATTATCATAGGAAAATATTTGCAGACGAGAATCAAAAATATTTTGAACAATATCTACTGTTTTGTCTGTAGAACCATCATTGATAACTATAACTTCTATATCTTTGAAATTTTGATTTAATACAGATTTTATTGTTTCTGCAATTGTTTGTTCGCCATTATAAACAGGAATAACTACGGAAATAGTCATTTATTTTATTAAATAAAGTGTTATTGAAAATTAAATATTAACTGTACAAGTGATATTTTTCACAAGTACTTTAGGATTGCTATAGTGAAATTTGTGATTATTCAAGTGAAGTTTTTTTAATTAGGAAAATTTTATTGATAAAACATGATTAATTAAGAAGTTACTTCATATCCTAAGAAAGTACTTGTGTTAGATAAAATGGGCAATAAACTTAGTACCTTTTTAGCCTGTTTCGGAGAAAGTAAAGTCATTAAAGTCAGTTTAAATAAAGCTTTAAAAAATATTGGTTTAAAAACTATAACTGGGTCATATTTCAGACACATAAAAATAAACCTAGCAGTATGAAAAGTATTCTGTTTCCCTGGGTATACATCAAGTGCTTTATAACTAAGATACTTATAAAGATTGCCCAAACTATATATTTTTAGATGTTGATGTTGTGCAGCCTTTGAATGAGAATACGCCCTATTAATAACTTCCAAGTTTGATTTTTCTAATCCCAATACATTAGAAGACATAGAAATATTACAAATTCGATATAAAATTTGTGGTTTTGGTACACAAACAAAATCATATTTAGCTGCTAAACGTATCCACATATCAGTATCTTGAGCATTTGTTAAAATTTCATCAAATCCTCCTACCGCTACAAAAGCATCTCGGCGAATCATAACATTAGAACCACTACCAATAAAGTCGTCTAACAGTAACTTGCAATAGACATCTCCGCTCCAATTGACATAGGAACATCTGCGGAGAAATTTACCTCGTTCATCTACACAATCTGTCCAACTATAAACAAGTCCAGCATTAGCATTATTAATTAATGCGTTATATTGAAGTTCTAATTTATCCTTTGTCCACAAATCATCAGCATCAATAAAACTGATGAAATCACTACAAGCATGTTTAAAGCCACGATTCCGGTTGACGGCTACATTAGCTTTTGGATAGTAAAAAACCTTAATACGTGGGTCTTTAAATTGGGAGATAATCTCTAATGTCGAATCAGTTGATGCTGAATTAATTATTATCAATTCAAAATTGTTTATACTTTGACTTAAGACTGATTTAATTGTATTTTCAATAGTTTTTTCGCCGTTATATACTGGTATAATTACAGATATAAGTGACATTTATTATATTTATCATTTATTTTATATTAATTATTATTCATGATAAATAATT
>NZ_JASJDK010000207.1 GCF_030065675.1 Mastigocoleus sp. MO_188.B34
GATGTCACCGAAGGTTCTGCTATTAAACAAACCTTTAGTGCACAAGCTGGTGATGTTTTGACTTTCGATTGGAATTTCCTCACTAATGAAACCACACCAGATAACTTCTTTAATGACTTTGCCTTTTTCTCTATAACTCCTTTTACTACACAATTAGCAGATACTACATATCCTCTATTTGCAGAAACTTTTGCAGGGGATTTCAATGAAGAAACTGGCTATCAAAATGTTTCTATTGCTATTTCCCAACCAGGAACATATACCTTAAGTTTTGGTGTTGTAGATGTAGGCGATAATATTGTCGATTCCGCTCTTTTAATAGACAACATCCAAGTTGGTCCAGATGGTTCAGATCAAATAGAACCTAATGATACAATTTTCCAAGCTATTCCCACTGGTTTAATTGCAGAGGGTTCCTACAATATTTCCACTGAAATCGGTGATAATCCCAATTTAATCCCGTTTAATGATGTGGATTTGTTTGAGTTAACTCTCGATGCAGGAAATCAATTAATTGCTGACATTGATGCTAGTCAAATCGGTTCACAACTCGATCCAATTCTCTCAATATTTAATTCTCAAGGAGACCTTGTAGCTCAAAATGATGATTCTACTAGTCTTGACTCTTTTATCAACTTCACTGCGGACTCTAGTGACACTTATTATGTCGGCGTCAGTAGTTATGATAACTCTAATTACGACCCCTTTATTGAAGGTAGTGGTACTGGAAATAGTTCTGGTTCCTATGACTTATTCCTGACAATAAACGATTCTACAGAAGATCTCGGATTCGATATTGAAGTTAACTTCATCGACGACAGTCTCACCTCTACCCAGCAGGCTGTATTTGAAAACGCTGCCAGTCGCTGGGAGCAAATTATTACCGCAGACATACCTGACTTGGTTGTCCCGGGCTTTGGCTTTGTAGATGATGTAGTTATTGATGCTAGTGCCCCATTTATTGATGGTCCTGGAGGAATTCTCGGACAAGCAGGCCCCACAGTCCTTCGTTCTGATTCCTTCTTACCCGCACGGGGCATTATGCAATTCGATCTCGATGACTTATCCTCTTTAGAACAAACTGGTTCTCTTGAAGATGTAATTCTCCACGAAATGGCTCACGTACTAGGTTTCGGTACCATTTGGCAAGAACTAGATCTACTTACTGGTATCGGCAGCCCAGACCCAAGCTTCCTTGGACAACAAGCTACCAACGAATATAATAATATCTTCACACTCAATGAATCCACTGTTCCAGTAGAAGCTGAGTTTGGCCCAGGTACTGCTTTGAGTCACTGGGATGAGGAAGTATTCGTCAATGAACTCATGACTGGTTTCTTAAATATTGGAGAAAATCCACTAAGCCGCATTACCGCTGCCTCCATGACTGATTTAGGCTACGAGGTCAATGTAGACGCTGCTGACATATATACGCCCCCCACTATGGCAAACTTACAGCAGGCTGATACATTGGGTCGCCTTGTCACCATAGACTTTGAAAAAACCTTCGTAGATCCTATACTTGGATACGACCGCACATTAGACCTCCCTACTGAA
This sequence comes from Mastigocoleus sp. MO_188.B34, assembly GCF_030065675.1. Classification (GTDB taxonomy): domain Bacteria; phylum Cyanobacteriota; class Cyanobacteriia; order Cyanobacteriales; family Nostocaceae; genus Mastigocoleus. The sequence continues at coordinate 1,558 of NZ_JASJDK010000207.1, forward strand.
ATCGTATAAATACCCCCTTAGAAAAACCTGCTCAAATTACTGTCCCTTAGATATTGCCCAGCCTACCCTGCCTTTCAAGAACATATCCCACTAATATAATTTTTGCTAAAAAGCTCAAGTATTTTAAGAACTAAAAACTAAAAATCAAGCTTTTCAGGCAAATTTTACTCAAACAAATAAGCATTTTTAGAATAGTGGGATATGTTCAAGGGTAGGTTTTTTGGTAGTGCGGAAATAGTTGATAATTTTCTCAACTGCTTAACGTGGTTTGGTCATTCCAGGATTCAAGTATTCCCTAAAGTCGCGAAAAAATGACCAAATACGAAATACCTACCCATGAGAGGCCTACCCTGCGGGGTGGCGTAGCCGGATTGTTAGTTGATATGTTTGAGGTTAAGTCGTACGTAATCGTTTTGTTGGAAGGCAATACCTACGGTACGTTTTACTAGCGGGCAATATCTAAGGGACTTCAAAGTAATAAAATATCCAGCCCTTGCGTCTTAATTAAAGTTAGTTGGAATAACCCTGGCTCCAGAGAATTGATTTCCCAATTACGAATTGAGCTACCAAATTGCACTATAGGTGCTGGTACACATGCCCTGTTAAAACAAAGTCAAGTTAAAGAGATGATAACGGCTGGATGTCAATTTATTTTTACTTCTTATGTCAATCCCTTGATTATTAATACAGCAGTTGAATCAAACTTACCAGTAATTCCATCGGCTTTAACTCCTACAGAAATTGTTAAAGCTTGGCAATCGGGTGCAGTATGTATAAAAGTATTTCCTATCCAATCCTTTGGTGGTAAGAGTTACATCAAAAACTTACAGGGACCATTAGGTCATATTCCATTAATTGCTGCTGGTGGAATAACCCTAGAAAATGCTGAAGAATTTTTAACTGCAGGTGCTTTGGCTATTGAATTGAATAGACAACTGTTTCCTAAAAAGTTGGTTGCTAATGGTAATTGGGAAGAAATATCTCAAAAAGCTGCTCAGTTCACAAAAAAAATTGTCAGATTTTAACGAATAAAAAAGTATTGAACGCCGGCGAACAAGACCAACAAGCTGGAGAAAACTATGCCAAATTATTACTCACAACACAAGGTCAACAATTGATTACAAAAGCTGGATTTGTCAGAATTCGCTAATGGATCATTTTATTCATTTCAACTCCTAACCGGAAATCTCCCCTAGAAAAACCTGCTCAAATCAGCAAGCTATAATCTACCTAAAAGCTCTACAATACCAAGACCAGGATTTTCCAATTCTCCTCCAACTTGCAGATAACCAATAGCATCGAACACAACTGTAGAAATCCGATAACCATTCTGAGCTAAATATGAAAAACATTCATTTTTTTCATCAATAGATAAATGAGCAATCTCAAGCTGAATAATTGCAGGTTTTATCTTACTAAAATCAAACATTTTCAAAATTTCAAAATCATATCCCTCAGCATCTATAACTAACAAATCAAGCTTAGGAAAGTCATGCTTCTCAAGCAGGTTTGGAATTGTTAATGAAGGTACTCTAATCTCTTCAATTAAAGAGTTAACTTCTTCTAAACCAAAACTTGAGAGTTCTCGAAATAGAGAATCACGGTCAAGACGTGCCATATAAGATAACTGAAAAAGAGCATCATTATCCCCCTCATTGTGAACTGTATATAAAGGTACCTCTGCCCGATTTTCATTAAATATCAATGCGTTCTCAAACTTTAACTGAGGCTGATCTGAATAATTCTCTACAAGTTTTTGGAAAGCTCTAGGCTGAGGCTCAACTAAAAGACCATTCCAATGAAATCTTTTAACATAATTATTGATTGGATCGCACCACTTTCCATCATGTGCACCGATTTGAATAAAGTAAAATTCCTCATCCAATCGCTTCAAATAATCACCTATAACTAAATCGAGAATATCTATATTAGGATATTCCTTATGCTCACGTATCTTCGTAATTCTATATCCAAATTTACCTAAAATACTCTGAATAAATTGTTTCATCTCTTAAACAAAAACTCACCATGTAACAGGATAAATTGGAAGTCCCTTAGTATGCTTATACCAACTTCCTTTAATATGGCTACACTTAGTTGATGAAAGGGAACAGGGAACAGATTAAAACAGTTGCTCAAAGAATTAATGTGTAGCAGTGTTTTTTGAAATTGGTATTACACATGGATTAACAAAAGGGTTAATAAATTATGTAGAAACAATAAAGAGCGCCACTTAATACAGCTACGCTCTTGTATTTTGAACACAATTTTTACTTTAATCATTTCTTATAATAACAACCAATTACGAAAAATTGCAAAAAAAAATATAATCTGATATCAAGCATCTGCGTCTACCCATCATATAAATAATTATTCATAAAAATATTGGTTAAAAAATAAAATTCTCCAAGATATATTTGGATAGTTTCGCGGTAGCATTATAATTTAAGTAAAACAATTATATCTAGCTATTCCGCCCTCGAATATAACTTTTTTAAAGCCTACCAACAGAATTTACTTTCTTACGGCGTTTCTCCTATTTTATAGACATTACCAAGTTTTGAATACAGGTAATTAGTGAGGTAGATGCAACATAATTGATTGCCTTACTTATATTTCAGTACTTAATATTTATTACTTATTTACAAGGTGTAGACGCACTTTTAATAAACGCAGCAAAACAGACGTTTTCAGATACATAAAAACAGCATACTTACGTCAGATTTAGGCTATATGAGCGTTCTAACTTATTTTGACCTAATTAATTATTTAAGTCTCGTATGTAATTAAGCTGCTACGCAGCTTGATCGTATAATACAAAAACAGTATTTCCGTAATTATAGCTACGTATGCCAGCAAAAAATCATCTTTCTCAAGAACAGAGGGAACGGCTTCTTAAAACACTAAAAGAGCATGATAATCCTCACGTGAGAGAGAAAATTTTAATTTTATTATTGATGAATGACGGAAAAACCTATGAAGAAATTAGTAGTTTTTTAAATATTGCATATACAACAGTAGCTTACTGGGCTGTACACGGTGACCCAGACAATTTAGAAAGTTTTTTAGATGGAAGAAGAGAAGGGAATTATCGTAAAGCGACTAAAGAATATGAGGATTTGTTATTAGAAATAATTGACAAAGAACCAGAAGAATATGGATATGAATTTGGCAGATGGACATCTGCTAGATTAGCAACATATCTAGAAAAAGTCACAGGGATTAAATTAAGTGGCTCTCAAGTAAGGAAGATATTAAGCAGAAAAAAGTACGTTTACCTTTGGGCAAAGTACAGCTTGGAGGAAAAACAAGATCCTGAAAAACGTAAGTTATTTAAAGAAAAATTATCAGAGTATTTAAGAATTACTAAAGAAACTCCAGAGCTTCTGCAGGTATGGTTTTGGGACGAAAGTGGATTTAGTTTAAGAGTTATAAGAAGAAAAAATTGGGGAAGAAAGGGTCATAGAAAAAAAGTACCAGGACAAAGAAGAAGAGGTAGAGTGAATATTATGGGAGGATTACGCTATCATGACAAAAAAAGAGTTAATTTTGTTATTAAAAAAGGAAATGCAGATGTATTTTATGAACAACTTAAGAATTTAAATAATTTCCTTATACAAGAATGGATAGATTCAGGAAATAAAATTGAAGATTTCAATAATTTATCAGCAAAAATAGTTATTATTCTAGATAATGCTAGTTTCCACAAAAGAAAAGATATTTTATCAAAAATAGAGGCAGAAATGCCGAATATTATTTTGGAATTTTTACCACCATATAGTCCAGATTATAATTTGATTGAATTAGTTTGGCATTCAGCAAAAGAATACATAGCTCATAGATTATTTGAATCAGTAGAACAGCTAGAAGAATTGTTAAATAAATTATTAAATCAAGGAGGTCTCATTATTAAATGGGACCGCAAGATTAAAAACAAAGGTAATGCCAATATATTCAATTTAGCTGCTTAGCAGCTTACTAAGACTTGAGTTAAGTATGTGACAAACGCCTCAGTATTAATGCTTCCTGGTACGGTCATCGCTGCAACTAGTCCTTGGAAGACGCGCGGCAGCGCCACGAACAATGCTTAAAGCACCAACCAAAGAAACATTCCCACAGGAACACTACCAACAGCACGCTCACCCTCTACTGCTCTGGCACACAAGCCTGACATTGACAAATTTAATCCAGCTTCATCAACAAATACCAAATTTCTGACATCAATCTTATCTAACCATCGACGGTAGTCATGTCTTAGTTCTTGTATGCGTGGAGTATCCTGTTCACTTGCGTAAAGAGTTTTTTTTATAACGCAAGCGTAATTTTTCTACAGCGCGATGCATTGTAGTAATACTTACCCTAATCCCTGTAAGTTCTGCAAAGCGGTCACATAATTCCCTGAGTAACAAATCATTTTTCTCTTTAACCACGGATTTTCATGGTAAGTTATAAGACCCTAATTTTTGGCTTTCAATTATGAAATTGAAGCTCCCTGAAATACCAGTTTCTTTTCGCCGAGCCAGGGAATTTGCCCATCTTGAAATCTCTCCATAGAAGTAAGGAGTGTTGGTAAATGTCTCTTCTTTTTCATTTGGACAATGATCTTATGGTCAGTGATTTTCACATTGCCACTGTTGTGAATGAATTTTTGGTAGAGGGTCTGGGGGGTGCAACTTGAGTAGCCCTCCAGGTCGGAGGCAAATATCCGATATAAATTGTGAGTGAGAATGGTAATTGTGAGGTCAAAATCAACCTTAATCACCATGGAAGAAGATATCTTGTTGAGGTGGAAGAATTCTATTTGTTCGGAAATGGTTTTCTCCACGATCCATCTTCTGGCATATTTCCGTACTACTTCTTCCACTGATAAATCAAAGTCATTGGTAATAATCAGAGCTGGCTTGACTTTTCCGCAGCCAGAAATAGAAATCTGGCGAATGCTATCCCCATAATCTTTCAGAAAAACAACCTCATCTAAGACGGTTAGTAGCCTCTTTTTCCCATCCCCAGCAGGCACACGAACTTTTCTTTTCTCTGAGTCGGGAATGGCATTAATCCGTTCCACTATATTCTTGCCACGCCTACGAATGGTTAAGAATTTGATTCCTGCATCATCAAGATTGGCCAGATTCTGATAAGTAGTAAATTTACTATCAAACACCAGATACTTAAGCTCCTCACCCCCAGCGTCTTTATAGAAATCCAGAAATTCCAGAACCACTAATTCCTTATTTTGATGACGAACACTGGTATCTCCGTAAGTGATAATTCCTGATTCAGGATCGTGGGCAAAAATAGCCAGCATGCTCGCAAGAGCTTTTCGTCGAGTTCCTGACCAGTTGTTTCCCAAATGGGAATCATCCTCACCCCAGTAAGGGATGGTGGTAAAATCAAGATTCGCCGTATCGGACAAGAGTCCTTTCTCGATCCAGATTTGGGCAAGGCTTTTCAGGAAATTCAGGTTAGTGTTTCTGGTTACTCGATGGGAATATGAAGTATACCATGCAGCTTTTGGAAGGACATTAAGTCCCGCAAACAATCCTAGGCCTCGATCCATGCACCACAAATCATCTGCAGTATAGCGACGTACATTTGAAAGCTTGAGTGCAACAAAGCTCAATATGGCATTAAGCTTGGGAATGGTTTTTGTTTCAGGATATCCAGACTGTTCTATGAGCTTATCTATTCCGAGTTCCTGAATGTAGGGAAGCAGACACAGAATTCCAATACTACTTTCTGTAGTAAATTCCTCGGGGTGAAAAACCAGCAATTCACTTTTGGCCGCTTGGAGTTTCACAGTTCCTCTGGTCTGAGTATATGCCAGGTTACTACGCCGAGGTAGCCTGCTAAACCCCTCTTTTACCAGCAGATTGTAAATGTATTTCTCCGAAACCTTTTCCCCAAGGGAATCTAGAATAGCCTTTATCTCTGATACTGATAGGTACTTCTTTCTCAATTCAACAATGAGTTTACCTGTACTTCCATCGAGACTCTTCTCTTTCCGTCCTGGTTGTGGTCGGATGAAGAACGAGGAACTGGGTTGTTCCGAAGTGAGAAGTATCTTGAAATCTCTCGCTAATGCGTAGACTGTACTTACCGTATAGCCAAATCTCGCCGACACCTCTCGCGCCGTCATTCCCTCAACATAAAAGGAGCGCAAAGCTTCATATCGTTTATGGACTGCTGCTTCTGGTTGTAAAAAGAATAACGATTCTGGTGTCATGGGCAAAATTAGGGTGTATTTTTACCGTGAAACTACTATTTATTTATAGTTAAAATTTCATCATTAGCTTAATCCAGTCATAAAACTACCTAATTACAAGGCATTAACACAGCCATCAGACAGGATGAGTACAGTTGAAATTGTAAGTAATTCGCTCTAGAACAAACAATACACCCTAATATATCCGAATTTAGATTCTAATTCAAGTAGAAATATATCATTTTCCTAGTACCGCTACACAGACCTCAAAAGTCATGCCTTCACAAGTCAAAAGTATTGATTTTTAAGCAGGCGCGAGCATTTCAAACTAGTGGATTATTTTCGCAGTGCCGCACTAGATTTATCTGATAAGTATGAACTGGGAATAGATTTGATTAGGAGTAATTAATACCGTGAAGATCCGTGATCACCTTTTTATCCTACTTTCTGAGCTTAAATCCTACCAATAGCCTGGCAGACACTCCTTCTTGTCCAGAAGAAATGGTGAACCTATCCCACTAATCAATTTTTAGGGTTTTTCAGCTTTTTAAAATCACAAAATTGTTGAAAATGTAAGAGTGAAATGTTAGTTTTTCGTGTCCGAGATTAATGTCAGATCAATAGTGGCATAGGTTGATCACTATTTGATGTTTAATTAAAGTGGAGCTACTTATCAGCCATTAAGATTTATTCAACTCAAGTAAGTAATCAGCTAAAGCCTCATAAGCAGGAAGCGTTGTCGGATCAATCCTTGGATTTACATCGCGGAGGTTTTAGCGTTGGCGAGACAAGGAATTGGTCCACCACCATTTCCTGTTGGCAGTTAATTAATGGACATGGCGA
>NZ_JASJDK010000077.1 GCF_030065675.1 Mastigocoleus sp. MO_188.B34
AAAAATTATATTTCTACAACAAGATAGAACTTTTGTACTAATTAATTGAGTGGAGAAGTCAATTTTTTCCCTGACGGTACTGTGCGTAAACTTGCAATCATCGCCTCTTCAAAAAAGTTTTCCATCTACTGAATTTTTTCAAACGACTTTTAGCGATATCGGGTACTTCTAGTAAAACTCCTGCTACTGAAATCTGGTCATCAACTAAGGAATGTTTTTGTTTTAATTCATTTTGACTGTCTTGTGCTCCTGCTTCATCTCCACGCGCAGCAGCAGCATAACCCCGCGCAACTACCAACAAAGGTTCATAATCTTTCAAAGGTTCGACAAAAGTCTCATTCACCTCACAAAGACGCACTAATTCAGGTTTATTCAATTGGGAATAAGCTCGCTGCAATTTCTCTGCTAGTCTCTTGGCTGCTTCATTAGGTTCGGTATAAGCTAAAGCTGTCCATTGCTGCAGCTCATATAGTTCTGATTTTTTATCTAATTGATGATTGATATACTCAATCAAAAAATTGGAAAGTTCTTTGAGAGTCTTTTCTTCGCAGCGTTTTAGTAATTGATTACGAATTTCACGCTCCATCTCGTACAATTCTTCTTTATGGGATCCCGAATCTACTTGCTGACATAAATCTGAAAGCAGTAAGTCAGCAACTGCATACCAAGGAACTTCTGTTGGATTTACGCGCTCGTTATCTTCCAATGTTTTGGGATTGCTTCCTTGGGTCGCAATGACAGTGGGTGAGTCCTGTTCTGATTTTGGAGATCGCTTTGTTTGCTTCGAAGATTTTCCAAAAAATTTTTCCCGAATGGAATAAAGTAAATCTGGAGTCAAAACCAGAGGAAAAGCACCATGAGAAGCGAAATGTAAATGAGATTCACCAAACTGTTCTTTAAAAAATTCTATTCTACCTGTCGCATCAAATCCTAAATCCCATAACTTTGAACCATTAAATTGATGCTTTTTCCATTCTTCTTTTGCCTCTTGATCGGCATTCTCCAAGAATTTTTTTACAGGTTTACCGTAGAGCAGCCATTGTACCATTTGTTGATATTCCCTGGGTTCTAGTGCAAACATAGGTACTTGAGGGTCTATTTTAGCAATTTCCTCGGCTGTATTATCTTGCCAACGGAAACGCGGTAGGGGATTAAGCCATGCTAACCTTTGTGCTTTGGGTGTAAGTAGTTCCAGAAAATCATAAGTTTCTTCATATCTTGAATATACTGAACGCTGACGAGCAGCACCAGCATCGCTGACAATAATTATTAAAGTACGCTCTGGAGAAAACTTTTTCAAAAGAGATTTAATTGATTCACCATTCCAACATTTGGGGTCGCGGTAAAGTTCATCGGTGGGAGAATTGCGAAAGTAGTAAATTTTTGCATCTTTCCAATCTTTTACTAAGTAACGACAGAAGGGATGAAAAGGAACCATTGAACCTTCTTGGTCAATCAGTAACACTATTTCTTTTTCTGTTTCTTTCTCTTTGGTTTTAGCTGCAGTGAAAATACCTTTTGAGAAAAAGCCCTGTTTGCAAATATCTATAACTGTAGCTGGGATATCTAACTCACTGGGTATAGGTTCTGACGATTTTTGTATCAGTGAACGCCAAGTTTGTCGTAGCTTTCCTTGACTGACAGGAAAATAATCTCTTTCTTTGAGCTTTGTAGGAATATATCTTGCAACTTTAGGTTCTTTTAGAGAAGAAGTTGGGGAAAGTAATTCGTCTTTTTCTTTTCCTTCTTCTCGCAAATTCTGTTTTAGCTCTGCTGCAGCATTATCTACATTATTATCTTTATGATCTCCTTCGGGTGAAGTTTGCTCTTGGGGAATTATTTGTTCAGTTAGAGTTTGCTCTTGGGGAGTTATTTGCTCAGGTAGAGTTGACTCTGAGGAAGTTATTTGTTCAGCTAGAGCTTGCTCTTGAGAAGTTATTTGTTCATCTAGAGTTACTTGTATTGTTTGAGGAAGCAAATTTTCTTTCCAATCTTCCCAGCACTCATCGAACAACTTCTTTTGTTGTCTAGATTTAACCCATAGAGTGCTACACATTTGTTTCACAGTTAATGGATCAGAAATATCTAATCCAGCTTCAAGCGATTCTGTTTCAACTGACTGTGACAATGCATCCACAGCTAAATAATACTGGTCAATTGTGAGGGGCAAACCAGTTTCTCGTAGCTTTAAAAATAAATCAAGCAGTGGAAATTCAGTCACGATATTTTCACAAAATCAACCAAATATTTTAACTTCTATCCCTCGTTATTAGTGATGACGTGTTGTAGAGACGCGCCATTGATATTTGTTGTAGAGACGCGACATGTCGCGTCTCTACAGGATTTAGGGGTAAACGAGCCACTCATAACATTTACGCTTCATCATATTCAATTCTACCCTGGCGAGTTTTCAGCAGCGTACTAAGATAAGGTAGTTTTTCCTGATCCAGTTTCTTAAGAGCTTCTTCTGGAGAAGATTCACGTAACAAAATCGTAAACCAATCAATGAGTTCGCTAGTACTAACTTTTTTTGCCATCTCGTCTTCATTGTCATTCATTTCTGAACGCAAGTCGAGAAAGCGCTCGATCGCAGTTTTGACTATTTCATCGGGGGGATTCTTAAATCTTCCCTTGATAATCTTGGTTAGTTGCTCTTCATCAGGAAACTCTATGTAATAGTACAAGCAACGTCGCAGAAACGCATTAGGAAGCTCTTTCTCTTGGTTAGAGGTGATAAAAATAACTGGAAAAGCTTCGCGATCAGCGATTAACCAACCTCGATCATCAACACCTTTAACACCTTTACTTCCTTTAACTTCTTTAACTTTAAAACGTTTGTCTTCTAAAGCTAGTAAAAGGTCATTAGGAAAGTCCGTACTCGCTTTGTCAATTTCATCAATCAAAACTATGCTTCGACTGTTTTGAGATTTTTTTTCCTCACTTCCATTGTTTTGAGATTTTTCTTCGTCTGTTCCACCAAAAGCATAGCCCAGTGCTCCCCATTCAATATAATCTTCTGGTTTAGCAGGATTGGAGCCTTTATCTTTAATATCAGCTACTTTCGCTAGTTGTGCAGCTTGTAATCTGCCGATATAGTCGTAACTGTAAAAACCATCTTGGGCTTTGCTAGTTGACTGGATATTCCAAAGACGGTAATTCCAAGTTATTTTTTTGGTTTCATCTTTTTCTTTTTCTGCTTTTTTACTAAATTCATAGAAAACAGCGCGAGCAAGATCGCTTTTTCCACAACCCGGTTCTCCTTCCAGCAATAACGGGCGATTCAAACGAATTGCTAAATTAACTGCTTCTTTGAGACCGCGATCGGGATAATAAGGATATATTTGGCGATTGAGTTTTTCGTTCCGTTCTCCCCCATTGGGAGGGTGAACTTCACCAGTGTATTTTAGGGGTATTCCGTCCATAATTTCATCCAATTTTTATCTCTTTCAATACTAAAAAATTGATAAATTACTTTGAGTAAATCTAAAGGTTTATCTTGACAATCACTAATTAATTTATTTGCTATTTCTCCTGGTCTTTCTAAGCTTTTGTGCTTACATCTATCTGCAATTTTATATATTAATCCAGCTATGCCTTCTCTGTCATATTTAAGTTCTGTACTCAGTTCAATAACATGTGTTTGCAAATCATCATAAATATCAACATTTGATTTATCAGCTATTAAAAACATAACTAATTTACCTCTATTCTCATTAGGAATTTCTTTGATTAATGATTGCCAATAACTTAAAATCATTGATTTTATTTGCTCATAGTTTTCTATCTCCAAAACAATTAAAATATTTTCTTCTTTTAAATGCCTGATATCAATTTCATGAAAAACAGTTTCATGATACTTTGCTGAGGACAAATAGCGCGACTTATTTTTGTTTGGAGTGAAATGTCTAAATTTCAATTTGTGAAAACTATAAATTTCTGCTTCCAAGCGCCTTAACATCCATGTGAGGCTACAGTTGCACTTGTTATTGACAATAAAAATTTTTTGCTCATATAATCCAATTCTCAGCAGATTAACTTGCCTTTCGTGATCAAATAATTTTAATTCTTCAGATAAAATATAATTTTTATTGTGTAATTTATATTCAGGTGAATCTTCAGGAAGTAGCGACCACCAGGGTATATCTAATACTTCACAAAAAACCTCAAAAACATCTTTATCACATCCTTTTCCTTTTTCCCCATCTAAAAAACCTTTTAATTCTCGATGAGTAAAATACTTCAAACGAATTTCTTTGAAGAAAAATATCTCATCCAAAAGATAATCAATTTCAATCTCTTGTTCTTGTTCTTTCTCTAAGTAATCTCTGAAATCATTCTCTGACTTGGAAGTCAATATTTTGTCTTGTATAACAAATTTTAACTTAGTAATTTTTATCTGAGAACCGCATATTTTTTTATGTTGTAATATTTGTTTAAATTTATACTTGTTAGCTTCTGATAGAAGTTTGGTAGTATTTCTATCTATCTTCCATCCTTTATCTCTTATTGTTTGTTTAACTGTTTCAATTTTATTTTGTGCAATCTTTATTTTTACCATTTTTTAGGAACAATTTTTTAGTCTCAACAAATGCTGATCAGATCCTGATCGTATTTTTGTCCTTTGCTTGGGGTGTGGAATATTGAGGGGTATTAGAGAAAAACAATCATCTAATACGTGTAGTAACCCTCAATAAAGTCTCATCTAGACTATGAATTGTCCTACAAATAACCCCGAAATCAAAGCAGTTCACACAGAGGAGAACAATATGCAGAACAGCAAAGATAACGAAATCAACTTTTCGTTAAAAATCAGTTGGGCTCAAAAAAATAAAAACTTTTTAGCATTTTATTTGACGCTAGGATTTTTTGGTTTTTTGGTGCACAGCACTCTTGTCGTGCTTGGTATGTTATTTTTACAGGAACCCCCCAGAGATTTAGAACAATCTCAAACAGCCCCTCAAGAACAGGTAACTACTCAAATAACTCCTGCATCACAAACACAATGTGGTGCAACTGTTCCCAAACAAACAGAAAAATCACACAAAAAAATTCGAGCAGATGTTTGCAATTAATCAATAACCTGCTGTGTGGGTAGTAGTTATTTAAGTTCCCAGACTAGGGGGTGTTTTTAAGCTATCAAACACAACACAGTAAATTACTCCCGCAAGCAAATATAACACAAACTGCTGATAACCTTCTCTGGTATCAGCGACTTTTTCTATTTTGTGATAATCGCAAATAGGAACCTTTGAGGTGGATTCTTTCCGTGTTACCCATCTCTCATCTACCGATTAAATTTGCCCTATCATAAGTAGTAAAGTAAAACCAAATTACTTTTCTAGTCGATTAACTAGAATCAGCTTGAACAAAAATTAACTAGACATCCATCATGATTCAAGCACAAACAAAACCGATGAGTTTTGAGGAATTCCTGGAATGGTATCCAGAGGATAGTAAAAGATATGAATTAATTGAAGGTGTTGTTGTAGAGATGCTCCCAACTGCTCCCCATGAAGACCTTAGTGGTTTTTTAGTAGCCGAACTGAATTTTGAGATTCGTAAACAACAACTTCCTTATTCAATTCCTCGAACTTGTATTCTCAAACCCCTCAAAGCAGGTTCGGGATATCAACCAGATGTAGCAGTTATCAACCGAGAAGTAATTGTAGATGAACCGATGTGGTCAAAAGCATCAGTAATCCAAAATGGGAAAACAATACCTTTAGTTATTGAAGTTGTTAGTACTAATTGGCGCGATGATTACGGTCACAAGTTCATCGAATATGAAGCTATGGGTATTGTTGAATATTGGATTGTTGATTATCGTGCTTTAGGTGCTGTTCGTTATATTGGTAAACCAAAACAACCAACAATTACCGTATGTCAACTAGTTGAAGGTGAATATCAAATGCAGCGGTTCATTACAGGTCAGCGGTTAGAATCTAGGATTTTTCCCAAGCTTGATTTGACAGTTGATGTAATTTTTCAAGCTGGGGGACTTTAATAAAAGATGATTTTGGAAAAATTTTTCTACAAAGCGATCGCATTATAATTAAAAGCATTGTCCCAAACATAGTCAATTACAGCTTTACTATCATCTAAAGAAAGCAGTTGACAATATCCTTGCTCATCATAGGTTAATAAAGGGACATCAGGCGTATTTTCTATATCCTTACAATTTTGATTTACTTTTCCCTGAATATTCGCCAAATTATCCAAAGGACCATGAATATCAAAGTTAATTGTAGTGCCTAACTTTTTCTCCATCCATTCTTCAATGCGAGAATCTAGCTGCTCGGGAGTCAGGGGAACTGGACTGGTAAGGAGATGATAATATACCAAAATAATTTCCTTGCATTCCTCTTCTTCTGCAAGGTCTATCAACATTTGAAAAACACTATCATTGTTAGCTAAGTTCTTAAAGAAAAGAGTATCGCTAACCGTTTTCTGAAATTTGATTTTTTTACTTTTATATTGAGTATATTGCTTGAAAGCGAATCCACCCAAAGCCATCCCCAAAGATAGAGTAGCGACTAAAACAGGCATAAAATCACGTACTTTATATTGTTCTATATCTAATTTTTCTACTAAAGATTGTGCATTTAAAAATAGGAGAATAGCAGCTATAAGCAATAAAATATTTGGTAATGTTCTTAATATCAATGGAATTGCAGCCCCAATAGCAGGAATCCCAAATAACAGTTTATCTTTCCAGGTCATACTAGTTGTAACATTAGGAAATAGTAAATCTATATCTAATTTTGGAATATTCTTATAAAAATATAAATAAATTTTGCCTGGGGTAAACTTCAGGTTTTTGATTTTAACTTTTTTCGCGCGAAAGTAAGCTGCTTCCTTAAATTTAATCAGCAAAACAATTCGCTCAAAAATTTCAATTGTTTTTTTCTTACTCCCAAAAAATAACTTCTTGATCGAAATCTTCTTTGTAGCATCACCCCGGTAATAACATAAGCATCTATCAAAATAATTAAAATCAACCTCAGTCTGTAAATCAATCAGAGATTTCTTGTTTAATGCTTGTTTTACAGTTGATTCAGGTAAACGAATATAGTTTGCTCTGTTTAAAATATGATGAAATGCATTAACTAATTTTGATTCCATGTCATCATATTCTTCTAAGGTTAGTGGATTGAAGATTTCAACATCTGGATTGGGGTTAAATGGTACATAATTATCCTTTATAACTTCCAAAGTCTGGTGAAAACGAAAATGATAATACGCTGATAAAATATGACAGAAATCTTTAAATTTTTTGGAGTCAATACTATTTAATTGACCATCTTCAAGGCAAAGTCTGATAATATCTCGACGACGGTAGGGAATAAATGCTTCTCGATTTTCGTAAGTTGCCATGAATTGGTTTGAATCGGAGTTCAAGTGGTGTTTTTTTTAATTAAAGGCTATATTTGTATATCATCTACTTCTTTGAGTTGTTCAACAAATTTATTTATACAAAACTTTAATTTGTAAAGCTGACTGTTTAAGGTTTAAGACTAGACTTCTAAGATATTTCGTTGAGATATATTTTATTTATATAGACGCAATATGACTTATCCGCGTTTAGCTTTTCTGATTTTACCCTATACCCGTCATGAACTACCTGGCTGGGGTTATCTTTTCAAAGCTTTTAAGGTTTCCACTATTGAACATCATTCGTTGTGGAAGTCTGCACCTACCAAGACAATACGTCATTCTTGGCATAATCACTTAATGAAGTTGGATCTTTCCAATTGGTCAGAACGTCATACATATTTCCTTGGTCGTTTTTACGACCTCGATCTCCAACTAGCGATGAATCAAGTTTTGAAAGCTGGCGATCGCTTTGTAGATATTGGCGCGAATATCGGGATGATTACTCTACATGGTGCTGCGTTAGTCGGAGATTCCGGTCATGTTGATAGTTTTGAACCTAATCCCGAGTGCTGTAAGAGGATCAAAGAATTTTTAGAATTGAATAATATTAAACATGTTCAACTTCATGAAGTTGGATTGTCAGATGTACGCGATACTTTAACTCTCAGTATCCTTCACGAACATTCAGGTATGGGTACCTTAACTTTACCTTCAGGTATAGAAGATGAAGTAATTTCTCAAACATTTGAAGTACCTGTTTCTATTGGTGACGATATTTTGAGGGAGAATTCAAAACCAATAAAATTTCTCAAAATTGATGTAGAAGGATTTGAATACAAAGTTCTAAGGGGATTGGAACAAACCCTGAAAACTTGGAAACCTGTGGTAGTCACAGAAGTTTCCTGGAAACCTGTTGTCAATACAGAAGAATCAAACAATAGTACTGATAATGTGGAGACAAATCCGCTGGAAATTTATCAATTTATGAAGCGACTAGGGTACTTACCTTATGGTTTGACAACAAAAAGACGTTGGTTACGACATCATTTAGCTCTAATCCCGGTCGCTGAAGATAATATTCAAGATTCTATTTTTTCAGATTTCCTTTGGTTACATCCAGAAAGTTCCGGTAAAGAAGCTCTGAAGAACTTTATTTCTTGAAAAAGCAACATACAAAAAAGATTACCCATCAACTTCAAATCAACCATATTGCCATATAATCGCTTCAATATCGCACTCCAAAGCAATTGATGTTTGAGAAGTTTGGTGCGTAGTTGTTTTTTAGGAAAAATATGTGGCCAGAATTAGTTTCTATATATAGGTGCTATCTAAAAAGCTGGATTACAAAGTTCCTGATAATTCTTTTTACAGCATGTCTTGTGGTCGTCGAATTACCTGTTGGTGCGACTATTCCTTCTAAGGGAAACTTAACTCAGGAAAAATATCAAAATACTAATTTGATTGTCAGTCAAGCAGATGCAGATAAACTTGCGCAGCAAGGTAAAAAACTATATCAAGCAGGAGATTTTGCTTTAGCAGTAAAATCATTACAGCAAGCAATTGATAAATTTGAATTATCTGGAGACACTCTGCATCAAGCAGTCAGTTTGAGTAATCTTTCCTCAGCGTATCAAAAACTTGGATTGTGGGAAGATGCAGATTCGGCTATTACAAATAGCTTAAATTTATTGCAAGAGCTTAATAGTTCATTAGAAAACTTAAGATATATCGCTAAAGCTTTGGATGTTCGAGGACATTTAGAATTTGCTCGGGGACAGACACAATTTGCACTTGCAACTTGGCGAGAAGCAGGTGATATTTATAAATCCTTAGATGATACTTCTAACTTGATAAATAATCGTATTGATCGGGCTCAAGTTCTACAAATTTTGGGTCATTTCCGACGAGCTAATCAAGTTTTAAATGGATTAGAAGAAGTTATTAATAGTCAGTCAGACTTTAGTTTAAGAGCAGAAGGATTACGTAACTTAGGTAATATTTTAGCAGTTATTGATGATTTAAAGGAATCAAACAGGATTTTAAAATTAAGCTTAGAAAATGCTAAATATTCAGGTTCAAATATAGAAATTAGTAAAACCTTATTAAGTTTGGCAAATTTAGCACGTCTTCAACATAAAACACCATTAGCTATAGACTATTATAAGCAAGCTATAAGAAGATCTAATAATCTTGATATACGTCTTCAATCTCAACTAAATTTACTAAGTTTACTTATAAATACAAAACAATATACTGAAATTGAACTATTGGTATCACAAATTCACCCTGAATTAAATTATTTAACAATTAGTCGTCCGGAAGTTAATGCCAAAATAAATTTTGTTCATAATCTAATTAAATTAAGAAATGAAGGAGGAGAAAATAGGAAATTATTCAAATCAGTATCTTCATATAAACCCGCTCAAATATTAGCAAAAGCAATTAAACATGCTCGAGAATTAAAAGATAAACGGGCAGAATCCTATGCAATTGGAACTTTGGGTGACTTATATAAACAAGATGGACGATTTTCTGAAGCTGAAAAGTTAACAAAAAGAGCTTTATTTATTGCCCAAACTGTCCATGCATTAGATATTAGTTATCAATGGGAATGGCAAATGGGAATTTTGCTTCAGCAGGATGGGAAAACTCAAGACGCGATCGCCCACTATGAAAAGGCGATTAAAACTCTTCAATATTTACGTAAGGATTTAATTTCAATTAATACAGATATTCAATTTTCTTTTACTCAAAGTGTTGAACCAGTATATCGAGAATTACTAGAGTTACTCTTACAAGAAAAAGCACCTAATTCAGAAAATCTCAAGCTTGCTCGAAATACAATTGAATCACTACAATTAGCAGAGCTTGATGATTTTTTCCGTTCTGCATGTTTAAACTCTTCAGAAATTGTTGATACGTTAATCGAACAACAAGATCCCCATAGTGCTGTGATCTATCCGATTATTTTGTCAAAAAGCTTGGACGTAATTTTAAAGGTACCGGGTCAATCCAATTTACTTCATTATAAAACTGCCATCAACAAAGAAGAGTTGGAGAGTACTGTAGTTAAGCTCAGGGAATATTTAAAAAATGTCAGTCGTACTGCTGATGTAAAACGGTTGTCGGGAAAAGTTTATCAATGGATGATTAAACCCTTTGAAACCGAATTAGCAAAGAGTAGAATTAAAACCTTAGTTTTTGTCTTGGATGGGGAACTAAGAAATATTCCTATGTCAGTTCTATACGATGGACAACAAGACAAATATTTAATCGAAAAATATGCAATTAGTATTACTCCAGGGTTACAACTTTTAGATACTAAAATCCGAGACCAACTAGAACTAAATGTTTTAACTGGTGGAGTAGATCGAGAAATTTCCATAGATGGTAAAACATTTCCTCCACTTACTAACGTTGAACGGGAACTAAAAAATATTCAGTCAGAAGTATCAAACAGTAAAATACTTGTTAATCAAAAATTTACTGAAGTTAATTTACATAATCAATTACAAACTATTCCATTTTCAGTTGTTCATTTGGCGACCCACGGTGAGTTTAGTTCGGATCCACAAAATACCTTTATTTTGACCTGGAATGAGTTACTAAAATCAAGAAAATTTGATAATCTTTTGAGGGAAACCAATGGATATAATAGCTTCAAAGACCCCAATAGTATCGACTTACTCGTCCTTAGTGCTTGTCAGACAGCACAAGGCGATCGAAGAGCGGCTTTAGGATTAGCTGGGGTTGCTCTTAAGGCTGGTGCAAGATCCACGATCGCAACACTATGGTCAGTAGATGATGAACACACAGCCGATCTCATGAACAAATTTTATAGTGAATTAAAAACTGGAGTAAATAAAACCGAAGCGCTTCATCAGGCTCAGTTAGGTATTTTGGGTCAAGAAAAACGTCCTTATTTTTGGGCTCCTTTCGTTTTGATGGGTAATTGGCTTTGATGGTGTTGGAATATTCAATTGGTTGACAGTTAACTGTAAACTATCAGCTGTCAGCCATTATTAATGATTCATTATTAAGGACTTTATTCGAATGTCCATAACACCAACTCCTCGTCAAATTTTAGAAACTCTACTCCCCCATCTTAGAGTTGCAGCTAGTTATGCTCGTTTTCTCCAACCAAAAATTGCTGCACTTCCCGATAAAGATACAACAGATGATAACTTTTTTGCTGCAGCACTCACCGATGCAGATTTAGCAGTTCAGAATTTTGTAGAAGTTGCAATGTTGGGTAATTTCCCAAATACTCGATTTTATGGCGAAGAATATCAGAGTTCTCCTAATACCAAATACTTTCGTGCAATTGATTTAGGAGAGCAAAATGACTATTTAGTTACCCTCGATCCCATTGATGGTACTAAATATTACATGGATGGACATTCTAATTATCAAATCATTCTCACCGTTCTGAATGCAGATGATTATGAAGCAGTGCTTGCAATCTCCCCTGCACAAAATGTTTATTTTTATGCTTTGAGGGGTGAAGGTGCTTTTAAGGGTCACCTTGACATGAGTTTAGAAGAATCTTCTCCACTGACCGTTAGCTCCAATCCCGAACCAACTATATTGTTGGGGACACAAATGAGTGCATTAGCACCGACGCTTAAAAATAAGTATAAAGTCATAAATCCCAATGTTGATTACTCAAGCTCTGTTCAAGTTCCCAATCTCAATGGTATGTTTGCTGGTCTGTTGAGTGGAGCAGTGAAACAAAAGGGTCAATTTATTGATGGTGGAGCGCTAGCTTTTTTAGCAAGGGAAGCAGGTTTTATAGTTACCACTTTAGATGGTTCCCCTTTACCTCCTTTGCATAGTTGTAAAAACTATTGTTTACCTGGGTTAATTGTTGCTACTTCCAAAACAGTTCATCAAGATTTACTTGAAGCAACAAGCATAGTACAAATGTGATCGTAATTAATTAATAAATTACTTGGGGGAATTTTCTTTTTTTCTTACCAATTACCCATTACCCATTACCAATTACCAATTACTAACCCCAATGAACAATCAAAACATAATTAAACTCGATCAATTCTTAAAACTAATAGGTGTCGCTTCAACCGGAGGACAAGCCAAAATGATGATTTTTGACGGTGCTGTCAAAGTAAATGATGTTGTCGAAACCCGGAGAGGAAGAAAATTAGTATCGGGTGATAAGGTAACGGTGGAGCAAGAAATTTCTATTAATGGTGTCACCTCATTTGATGTGGCGAGTTTTATTGATTAGAGAGTTTTTTATGTCGAAGTGGATTCAGCTCATGTTGGAGCTTCTTCTCGTCTCAGTCCTAACATAATTGGGATTTATTCTCGTTCTGCAGCATTTGTTGCATATGCTGCGTGCATGGTACTTTAATTTAACCCTCTTTTATCACTCTAGGCAGAGGAAAAATAGAATTCCGAATTATATAGCGGTTTTCATTTGAATCAAATACATTTTTAAATTCCCAAATGTAGAGACGTAAAATTATGACCTTACGATCACGCAATACCTATAGCTGCGCTACCTACGGATCCGGTACGCTTGCGCTAGGCGCTAATACGTCTCTACGAGATGTACTATACTCAACCGAAAACCGCTATAGTCTCAACAATTTTCGCATCAATCAGATTTTTATCTGCTGTAACCAATGGACAGTTTTCTAAGATAGATGTGGCGACAATCAACCTGTTTTACTTTTTTTTTACTTTTCACTTGCGCGCAGCGCTACATCAACTTGCTGGTGGAAGTTCGACGGTCTTATTATCTTCGCGCATTTTCCGTGGTGCTTTCTTCCCAAAACCGTAGCGTACTGTATTAATAATCCATTTCTGGAAATTATCAATATAAGTAAATAATACCGGTACTACCACCAGAGTTAATAAAGTAGAAGTAGTAAAACCACCAATAATTGCAATTCCCATGGGTTGACGAATCTCCGCACCAGCACCCATACCCACCGCAACCGGAATTGTTCCAGCGATCGTTGATAAGGAAGTCATCAAAATCGGACGTAAGCGGGAAATTCCAGCTTCAATTAATGCTTGACGTTGGGGTTTACCTCGTTCCAAACCAATCAGAGTATAATCCACCAACAGAATTGAGTTTTTAGTCACAATTCCTAACAACAATACAATACCAATTAAGGCATATAGTCCCAAAGCTTTCTGAGCAATTAATAAAGCAATTAGGGTTCCTCCCAAGCATAAGGGTAATGCAACCATGATAGTAATGGGATGGAGAAAATTGTTGTATAGCAGCACCAAAATTGCATAAATCATCATAACCGCTAGTCCCAGCGCTCCCCCAAACCGACCGAAAATTTCTTGCATAATTTCGGCGTTACCACTAGGACGCTGCATCACTTCATCGGGTAAGTTTTGCAAAGCGGGTAATTTATTAACTGCTTGCAATGCTTCTCCCAAGGAAATACCATTTAAATTAGCTTCCAAAGAAACTTGACGCATGCGGTCAAAGCGATTGATGGTTGCAGGACCACTACCAAAACGAACCTCTGCGACGGATACTAAGGGAACTAACCCACCGTTTTGGGTTGGAACTTGGAGATTTCTAATCGTATTAATATTTTCTCTAGCTTGAGGATCGATTTGAACTCGGATGGGAATTTGTCGATCGGGAAGATTATATTTAGCTAAGTTTGCTTCATTGTCACCGATGGTTGCTAAGGAAGCAGTACGAGCAATAGATTGGACGGTAACTCCTAAATCAGCAGCCCGTAAGGGGTCAGGAATCACCAAAATTTCTGGTTTCACCAAACTAGCGGAAGAAGAAACTTCAACTAAACCAGGTACGCTGCGCATTTGGCTTTCGAGATTTTGAGCGACTTGGTTTAAAGCTTCAGGATTTTCACTTTGCAACACCAAAGTAACATCTCTGCGTCCTCCCACCGAACCGGTACTGCTAAAACTAATTCTAGCTCCGGGAATTTGTTCGAATAAGGGGCGAATTTGTTGCTCGAATTCCCCTTGGGAAATATCTCGTTCCGTTCTCGGTACTAAATTGACAGTTAAAGTTGCAGAATTTATCTCTTCAGTTGCTAAAACATTTTCGACGATTGGGCTTTGTCGGAGAAAATCTGTTGCTTGTTTAACGGTTTTATTAGTATCTTGAAGGGTTGAACCAGGTGGTAATTCAATATTTACAGTTGAAAGTCCAATATCCCCACTATCAACTAAACCTGTGGGAATATAAGGAACTAACATTAAACTAGCAATAAAGAAACCTAAAGCCAGACCGAGGGTAGTAATTCTATGACGTAACGCCCATCTAAGTAAGGAACCATAGGGTTGAAATTTATTACTAAATGATCCATTTCTAGAGGTATTATTTCTCCGTATTTTACTTCTAGATGTTGGATACTTAAATAATATATTCCTCAGTAATTTATTTCTAAATAATATCTTTTTAAATAAAGGTAATTTAATTTTCTCACTAATTTTCCAGCTTTTTTTAACAGTACTAGAATTTGAGCTTAATAATGAACTAGAAGTTGATAATGAGCTAGAACTTGATTCTGGTGATTTTTGTTGTAATAAATATGCCCCCATCATCGGCGTCATTAATCGCGCAACTGTGGTAGAAAATACCGTCGCAGCAGTAATGGTCACCGCAAAAGGTTGGAAAAATTGACCCGGAATACCACCCATAAAAGCAACTGGTAAAAATACCGCAACAATAGTTGCAGAAGTTGCAATTACAGCCAAACCCATTTCCGCAGAAGAATCAAAAGCAGCTTGACGGGGCGTTTTACCCATAGCCATGTGGCGTTCCATATTTTCAATTTCTACCACCGCGTCATCCACTAGGTTACCCACCGCTAACCCCAAACCAAGTAAGGTCATATTATTGAGGGTGTAACCCAAAGCATGCTGTACCCAAAAAGTAGGAATAACTGATAAAGGTAAAGTAACAGCAGTAATTAATGTTGCCCGCCAGTTACGTAAAAATAATAAAATTACCAGTACCGCCATTACCGAAGCTACGATTAACTCCTGCATGGTACTTTGGTAAGAATTACGGACAAAGGTCGCCCTAGTAAAAATTAATTTTATTTTGACATCTTCCGGTAAAGTTTTTTCCAGTTTACTAACCGCAGCTTTCACACCTTCTTCCACCGTAACCATCACGCTACCGGTACTGCGTAAAACCTGGAAAGCAACCACAGGTTGGTTATTTAGTTTTGCACTTTGACGGATTTCAGCAAAACTATCTTCTACCGTTCCCAAACTGGATAATGGTACAGAACCACCATTTGGCAAAATAATTTCGTAATCCCTTAAAACATCCACACTGGGAGCACTTCCCAGGGTTCTAATACTTTGTTCCCGACCCCCAACAGTCGCCCGTCCCCCCGGTAAATTAATATTTAGGGCGCGTAATTGGTCATTTACCTGGGTAGCAGTAATTCCTAAAGACTGTAAGCGATCGGGTTCTAAATTTACCCGAATTTCGCGATCGACTCCCCCTACCCGGTTAATTTGAGCAACACCTTTAACAGCTAATAAAGAGCGACTAATGGTTTGGTCAACTAAATTACTTAACTCCTGCACCGAACGTTGCTCGGAACTGACCGTATAGGTCATGATAGCCCCACCAGCAAATTCCAATCGTTGAACGATGGGGTCGTTAATATCTTGCGGTAAATCCTGACGAATTTGAGCAACCGCATTGCGAACATCATTAGTAGCGCGATCGCTATCAGTTCCTAAATCAAAATTAATTGTGGTAGTAGAAATACCATCATTAACCACAGAGCGTAAATCATCAATATTACCCAACCCAGCAACAGCATCTTCAATTTTCTTTGTTACCTGAGATTCCAACTCAGCAGGTCCCGCACCGGGTTGAGTTACCGTAACCTGTACAGCGGGAACATCAATATTAGGATTAGTATCGATTCCCAAAGAATTAAAAGAGAACCAACCAACAACAGTTAACAATAAAAATAAAACTATAGTCGGAATCGGTTTTTTAATAGACCAAGCTGAAACATTGAAAGACATTTTTTTGGGGATGGGTAACTGGTAATGGGTAATTGGTAATTGGTAATTGGTAATTGCTATCTCATCACTTCCACTTCTGACTCCTGACTCCTGACTCCTGACTTCTGACTCATTACTTTTGACTTTTTACTTTTTACTTCCAACTTCCACCACCCTCACCTTGTCTCCATCTTTGAGATAACCAGCACCGGAAACAACTACGCGATCGCCAGCTTG
The DNA here is from genome assembly GCF_030065675.1 of Mastigocoleus sp. MO_188.B34. GTDB lineage: Bacteria > Cyanobacteriota > Cyanobacteriia > Cyanobacteriales > Nostocaceae > Mastigocoleus. The sequence continues at coordinate 16,612 of NZ_JASJDK010000077.1, forward strand.
CAAACCACTTTTAATTTCCACATTTCCATCATCCATACTCTCCCCTACTTCTATTTTCTGGGAACGGACTTTTTCTTCTTCGGAAAGGGTAAAGACAATTGCATTACCATCGGATTGATATAACAAAGCTTTCTTAGGTACTGCTAAACCTAAAGTGGAATTTGTATTAATTTCCGCCCGAGCAAACATTCCCGGTTTGAGTTCGTTGGTTGCAGGTAAATCAATTTTGACGATTGCTGCTCGTTTATTGTTCACTAAAGGTTCTATGCTGCTAACCTTTCCTTCTAATTGCACCCCATTATTTGCACCGGAAATTACCTTGGCTGAATTACCAACTTTAACCCGTGCTAACTGAGTATCGGGAACTTCAGCTTGTAATTCCAAAGCACCATCACTAATAATCGAAAATAACTTTTGGGTACCTCCAACAGTTGTTGCTACCTGGGTTTGGGGTGGAATACCAGTAACATCACCTACCCGCGCTAACATTTCTGCGACGATTCCAGACACCGGAGCCCGAACAATGGTTTGTCCCAATTGAGTTCTTAATTGTTGCACTCTAGCTTGACTACTACGAACATTTGCTTGAGCACTTTTTATCTTCGCCTGAGCGCTTAAAATTCCCGCCCGAGAACTGCTAATACTAGCCTGTGCACTAATCACATTAGCCCTTGCTGTTTGAACATTTGCTTCAGCTAAACGTACCGCTTCCCGCGCTGTCGCCAAATCCGTAGTACTGCTATCTAATTCTCGGGTACTAATTGCACCTTCTCCAGCTAATTTCTGATTTCGTTGAAAATTCCGTTCTACGTCAGCCAGTCTAGCTTTAGCTTGTGCGACATCAGCCAATCTTTGTTTGACGATCGCCTGATTTGCAGCTACATTCGCTTTTGCTGACTCCAACGCTGCTTGTTGTGACGCTAAATCAGCATTTCTGGAAGCGACTTCCGCTTGTTGCGACTCCACATCGGCTTTTGCTTGGCGAATTTGCTCTTGTAACAGGGAATCATCCAACACCGCCATAACTTGACCCTGTTTCACAAAATCCCCTTGTTTTACCCGAACTTCCTTTACCTGTAGATTATTTGCTTGGGGTAAAACTGGAATTAAATTACGTGCAGCAATACTTCCTCTAGTATTCAGAGTGCGAATAATTCTGCTGGATTTAACAGGCGTAGTGGTAACAGTCATTGTAGGAGCAAGATTTGCGGCTTGTGCTGTTTGACTGGTATCTTCAATCTGCTGACTAGCAACATTATTTCTAGTCGATACCCTCATACCGCCCAAACCAAACAGCAATCCCAAAACACTACCCAGTAGAAATGGCATTAACCAAGGACGCTGTTTTGTTTCAATCACCGTTTTGTCAATGACTGTTTTATCCATTGTTTCCTCTTTTTTCACTTCAGGAAAATATTCCTCGCCCATAATTACAGCCTCCACCCTGCTTTGCGATTGCTTTTTGATATTCCCGGAGGGAACATTGCTACATAAACTTCTTTAAGATAAATTACGAAGTATTGCCTTATTTTAATATTACTCATTTTGTCACAATTTGGTGGGGAGATTGTGTATTTTCCACTATGACTAAAGTCATAACTTTATGAAAATTCTTCGTTTCAATTAAAAAAAAAGCCAATACATAAAGTTAGCGAGTGAAGGGGAAATCGAAGAATAATTTTTCGATTAACGAATGTGTTTGTGAATGCTTTTAAGTTAAAAAGTATACGAAGTTGTTGTCCCGAAAGGGTATTTTGGGCATGCTAAGAATGAAGGTAAATCATAAAGATGACATCAAGATTAGTAGCAAAAATGATTCACATCATTGCTGCGACTATAAAAACAAAATATATGTTTTTTCAATCAGTAAAACCACTTAATAAAAAATATGTTTAATGCCACTGAAATTTTAATAGATGCTTTTGTAGATCGAATTCGAGAGGGTTATCACCGCACATACGGTTGTCTAAAAACTGACTACCAAGACATTATTGCTTGGGCTGGTAGTATGGCTTTAGAGAACATTGCCAATAGCGATGCTTTATATCATAACGTCGAACATACAGTACTTGTAACTTTAGTTGGACAAGAAATATTGCGAGGGAAACATATTCGCGAAGGTGGAATTTCTAGTGAAGATTGGTTGCATTTTATTATTTCCTTGGTATGTCATGATATCGGTTACGTGAAAGGGGTGTGTCAGACAGATCGAGAAGATAAAGGATTATATGCAACAGGTGAAGGCGATAAAATGGTTCAACTGCGCGTAGGTGCTTCCGATGCGAGTTTGACTCCTTACCATGTAGATCGAGCAAAATTATTTACTGATGAAAGATTTGGCGGTCATAAATTAATAGATGTAGAGGTAGTAAAAAGTAATATTGAATTAACTCGTTTTCCCGTACCCACAAAGGAAGATCATCAAGAAACTAACAACCATCCCGGCTTGGTGCGTGCTGCAGATTTAATTGGACAATTAAGCGATCCCCGTTACTTAAAAAAAATTACATTATTATTTTATGAATTTGAAGAAACGGGAATGAACCAAGTGTTGGGTTATGAAACACCTGCAGATTTACGTAAAAACTATGCAAAATTTTACTGGAATGGTGTTTATCCTTATATTCAGGATGCTTTGCGCTATTTATCTCTTACTCAGCAAGGAAAGCAAATAGTAGCAAATCTCTATTCCAACGTATTTGTCGTAGAACACGAAAGATCCAGTGAGGATAAATTACACTTAGTCGAAAGATTACACGCTTGAGCAGTTGTCAGTTAAAATTTTTCTAATCCCAAATCCCCAATCCCAAATCACCAATCCCTAGTGTAAATTTGTAGGTAGTAAATTTGTAAAAAGTAGATACCTATGAATTGGTGGCAAAGATTAAAGAATAATCCTTTGGCGAAATTCGGCGCAATTGTACTGCTAGTATTCTATTTTGCAGTCATTGCAGCCGATTTTGTTGCTCCGTATGATTCCTTAGCACAGCAACCCAATGGCTCTCTACTACCACCAACTAGGATTTACTGGGTTTCTCAATCATCAGATAATCAAACATCTGGCAAATTTATTGGACCACACATCTACCCAACAACCCAAGGAGAAACGGATTTAGAAACAGGTAAACGGGAAATTATTCGCGACTTTAGCAAACCTTCACCCCTAAGATTATTTGCTCAAGGGAGAAAATATAATCTGTTTGAAATTAAACTACCCCTACCTCCAGAATGGGAAGATACTACTATATTTCCGGGTATACCCTTAAGCTTGCATTTATATGATGCTGTTGGGGAAGCGAAATTCAATATATTAGGAACTGACGATCAGGGAAGAGACCAATTTAGCCGTTTAGTATACGGCGGTCGAATCAGTTTATTTATCGGAATAATAGGTGTAATCCTCACCTTCCCCTTGGGTATGGTTATCGGTGGTATTTCAGGTTACTTTGGCGGTTGGGTAGACACCATAATCATGCGATTTGCTGAAGTTATTATGACCTTCCCCAGTATTTATTTGTTGGTGACCCTAGGTGCGGTATTACCACCAGGATTATCAAGTACTCAACGTTTTTTACTAATTATAGTTATTACTTCTTTTATTAGTTGGGCAGGTTTAGCGCGGGTAATTCGCGGACAGGTGCTATCAATTAAAGAACGAGAATTTGTTCAAGCCGCAAAAGTAATGGGTGGAAATCCTTTGTATATTATTTTGCGCCATGTTTTACCACAAACTGCCACTTATATTATTATCTCTGCAACCCTTGCAGTTCCTAGCTTCATTAGTGCAGAAGCAGTATTAAGCTTGATTGGTTTGGGAATTCAACAGCCAGATGCTTCTTGGGGGAATATGCTATCCTTAGCAACAAATGCTTCCATTTTGGTATTGCAACCTTGGTTGATATGGCCTCCAGCCTTACTAATTATTTTGACAGTTTTATCATTTAACGTGCTAGGTGATGGCTTGAGGGATGCTTTAGATCCTCGGAGTTTGCAGAGATAAGCGATAGCACGCAGTGCTATCGCCAATCCCCAATCTCTAATCCCCAGCCCCCTGAACCAACACCCTACGAGCTAACTTCGCGTAGGTTTTAACTGTTTCATAAGGCATTTCTAGATCGGTTGCAATATCTTGTAAAGATTCCCCGAATTCCCGCCTTGCAAGAATAGTTGCTCTTTTCTGACATACGGAAATCGCCCGCTCTCCTCCCGTCCGCTTTTGCTTTGACATCAAAATATCAGTAATTTGGGAAATTCTTGAAGCTAATATAGTCTCCAGTGATGGTGTTTCACTATCTTTATCTTCCTCTTTTAAGGAATCTAAACGGGTTTGTCCCAGACCAAAAGTAGTTTTATGACCAGTACCACAATAGGGAGCAAGTTGACCGAGGGCATAAAATAAATTTACATATTCAGAATTTGAAAATGCATCCTTGGTTAAACCAAATTCCACCTCACCCGTAAATCCAGTAACTGAACCTCTTTTTCCTGCTGCTACTTTGGTTGTAGATATTTTATGGCGGTGAATGATTACGTTTTTATCTATCCATCCCAAGAAATCTTCCTGCTCTACAGGTAACCCAGAAAAATCGTTCCACCGTCGTAAATAACTTTGAAAAACATTAAAAGGTAGTGGTAAGGGAAAATGATGTCCTTTGCGACGAAAACTGGTAGGACTAATAAAACTCAAAGATAGGTGATTTTTAGCTTCTGTTTGTAATAATTGAGCATAGGTAGTTGCTTGATGAGCGATCGCAACTGATTTAATTTTTAAAGGTGCATTACGGAGGTCAATAATTGGTGGTAGATTCTGTAACCAAGTCGCCATCCATTCAACGACTCGCGATGATAATGCAGACAAATACCAACGATAGTTGTAGTCTGCTAAAAGTTGCAATTGTCTGCCATTATTTAATATATCTCCTTCCAAACGAGAAATAGTAAAAGGCTTTTCTGATTCTCCATCATGCAAATATGCTGATAAATAGGGATTTGTTTGTCGTACTCGATCTAAAAACCAGGCATGGAGTCCTTTAGCATATTCTGGGAATATAGTAGAGTTACCGACCGGTGTGACATCAAAAACAATACCGACCAATTCGGTATCAGATGGCAAAGTCAGGGCTTTTTTGGATGATGATTTTTTACGAGTGCGTGGAGACATTAGACATGCTGGGGATTGGGGACTGGAAGTTGGATGTTAGGAATTAGGGATTGCAGTTTTTTAATTATTTGAACCATACATCCGAAAATCAAAATCTTTGTCCTGGAGTTAGCAATGCTACGTTTTTGCAATAGAGTCTATTTACTTGAAAATAACTGTGATGCAACCAATGAGTATATTGATTAGGACATTATATTGCGGTTAGAAGAGAACGGGGAACAAAAAAATATTTTATTAATTGTAGCGATTGTTGTACTTATCTGTTAGAAATCTGGATTAAATAAAGCAGAAAAGTAGGTTGCTGTTAGCATAGTGCAACCCCGTTGTTTACTTCCCATACCTTAGAGCAAACGCTGATGGTAATGACCATATTCGATTACTTTCAGATAATACCTTTGGTTTCAAGGATTTACCCGATGGTGGCGATCGCGACTACAATGACTCAATCGTTAAAGTTGATTTTACGGTTTAACCAAAACACCACAATTCCCCAACTATAGTGTATCTACAGTTGGGATAATCCACAGAGCTTTTTGGTAAGTCTTGATTTTCGAGTTATTATATTTGCGTAATCATTAATACTTACTCAACCTTGCATTACAACATCTCATTTTTGCAACACAATCAATCATCCCAACGATAAATATTTAAATGAAAAGCACGCACCCCTTTAGGGGCAAACAAAACTTATAACTTCTGTAAGCAGCTTTTTATACCATTAACAGTAATCAAGAAGTTTTATTGTTTTGACTGCTTACCTTCGCTCAACTATATCTATCTCAAGGGTTTTGATAAGTCACTACATTATTATTTCACCAGAGTGATGGAAGAGCGATACATGGGTATCAATCATACTAAATCTGGGTTAATTACCCCTTTTTAGAATGAGAGAGGGAAGTGTGGGAAGTGTGGGGGGAAATCCCAAAAATATAAAGGGGTTTTAAAAATCGGATTTTGTATCATATCATGTCCGGTAAAACACTTACGATAAGGTTCGTAGTAGCGCTTGAGGACCAATATCTTTACTATGGCGCTAAAGTGCTACTACAAACAAACATATTTTTCATAAGTAATTAAGCGGACATGATATCACTTCCATTTTTTCTCTGCATATATAGATCTCATTCGGGATTATATATAACAAGACGCTTCCAGAAAATTGATGTAGAACTAATCTACTTGATTCCTAGAAGCGTTTTTTTTAATTTAAGGAAAGAAGCTTAGAAGCGGTTGTTTCGACGACCACCACCAAATGAACTTCGGTCTTCACGGGGTGTAGCTTTGTTGACCTTTATATTCCGCTCCATCCATTCTGCTCCATCTAAAGCTTGAATAGCTTTATCTTCATCCTCTTCGGATACCATTTCTACAAAAGCAAATCCTCGGACGCGACCTGTTTCGCGGTCGGTAGGAATATGAACCCGTTTAACAGTTCCATACTCCGTAAAGACTTCATTTAAGTCTTCTTGATTAACTTCGTAAGATAAGTTACCTACATAAATTGACATACTTTTATTGTCTTCTCAATGAGATGTTGTGTATTTAGAGAGACAAGATTATTCGAAAAGAAATATCTCAATACTTTACGGGAAAACCTTTGATACTGAATACCAACTTAATCGCTAATCTTCTGATTCTCAACTTCAATTATAACATAAGGCATGGGAGTGTCAAAAAAACCTAAAAGATAACCAAAATAGATCTTACGCACTCATTACCTTAGCATAGCGAGTACCGAAGGGATTTATTTTCAATGTTTTGAGATTGCTATTTCCTTACGGAAACACTGAACAGCTCCTTACGGCGTAAGGGGAACTGGAGGCTTTGCCGTCGCCGCAGGCTCTGCCATTTAGGCTTTATGCTAACCTATCCTCCCAATGACCGTATTTACGTTGTTCATGGGTAAGTCCTGCAAAAAATAAAATATCAGGAATAACTTAATTATATTAACATCATTATTCCCGACTTGAAGGCAAATAGTGGGAATTTTGAAATCAGAGATTAAAATCGAATCCTATGATTAGCTCAATTTGCCGATCGTGTCTATTACTATAAAACAGCCTGTTTGGGCATTTATTTCGTTATTCACAAACTGTCTACTGCTATTTGCACTAGTCCTGGTGGTTGGGAAACAGCAAGGAAATAATCGTTTTTTGGGGACAATGACCGCTGTTTCTGATCGAACTCCATCAAAAAATCAAGCCATAAACACCTTGGCTTCCATGGGTAAGCGTCACAAACTTAATTATCAGCAGTGGGTAGATATCCTCAAACAAGAAGCACGTGTTGCTGCAGAAAAAAAACCTTCCAATTTGTCGATTCTTGCTGGTGACTCCTTATCTTTATGGTTTCCCCCAGAATTATTACCAGAAGAAAAACATTGGTTAAATCAGGGAATTTCTGGGGAAAAAAGCCAGGGTTTACTCAAAAGATTAAATTTATTTGACAAAACCCAGCCAAAAGCAATTTTTGTGATGATAGGTATTAACGATTTGATTGCAGGAGTTAGTGATCGCGAAATTTTAGAAAACCAAGAAAAAATTGTCGATTACCTGCAAAACACCCATCCCAAAACCGAAATAATAGTACAGTCGATCTTACCCCACGGGTCGCGACAAGCAACTTGGGAAGGGAAAGACAAACTTTTACAAACTCCTAATAGTCGCATTCGTAAATTAAATAAAAAATTACTTGCAATTGCCAAAAAGCGAGGTGTAAAATTTCTGAATTTATATCCCCTTTTCGCAGATTCCCAGGGAAATCTGCGTCTAGAGCTTAGTACTGATGGTTTGCATTTAAATTCTCAAGGTTACATTGTGTGGCGTACAGCCTTGCAATTGTATACTCAAATGGAATTGGGGAATCGGAAAAAAGAATGAAGGAGGTAGCAGCCAGGAAACAGGAGCCAGAATCCAGGATTCAGGAATCCGGAAGTAAAATCCAGGAAAAATAAACCAGGAGAACAAACTGAATGATGAGAAGCTTATTACCAAGAGATACGGGTCTTAGTCGAATTAATTGTATAAGTCGTAAATGTGACTCAAGCACAAAGCTTTCTGAGCTTCAATAAAATAAAGGTTGGGATTACATTTTTATGTTTACCAATCCCTAAAATTCTGACTCCTTATTCCTAACTACTGTACAGACGTGACATGTGACGTCTCTAAAATTTCTGACTCCAAAAACAGATAAATTTAAATCTTACCAACCCCACTGTGGACTGCTCAGGTGAAAATAAATAAATAGCAAGCAACTCCAGATGAAAGAAATAATGGATACTAAAGCTTTTAAACGGTCACTCCACCACTCCGAAAATTACTATCGTCGGGGATTTGGTCATCAAGCAGAAGTGTCCACTCAATTTGACTCCGAATATAAAAGTAATTTCATTCAACAGATCCGGGATAACAATAATACCCTAGAACAGGGTGACGTTACTATTCGACTAGCAGAAGCTTTTGGTTTTTGCTGGGGTGTAGAACGTGCTGTAGCGATCGCTTATGAAGCTCGCAAGCATTTTCCTACAGAACGTGTCTGGATTACCAATGAGATTATTCATAATCCTTCAGTAAATCAATATCTGCGGGATATGCAAATTGAATTTATTCCAGCAGAAGGAATAGAAAAAAAAGACTTTTCTGTCGTAGAATCTGGAGATGTAGTAATTTTACCCGCCTTTGGTGCTAGCGTTCAGGAAATGAAATTACTGAATGATAAAGGCTGTAAAATTGTAGATACTACTTGTCCTTGGGTTTCTAAAGTTTGGAATACGGTTGAAAAGCATAAAAAAGGTGAATATACTTCCATTATTCATGGTAAGTACAAGCACGAAGAAACCCTAGCTACTAGTTCTTTTGCTGGTAAGTATTTAGTTGTTTTAAACTTGGAAGAAGCTGAATATGTCAGCAACTACATTTTAAATGGTGGAAACCGCGAAGAATTTCTAGCTAAATTTGGTCAAGCTTATTCTGATGGATTTGACCCAGATCGCGATTTAGAACAGATTGGAATTGCAAACCAAACTACCATGCTCAAAAGCGAAACCGAACAAATTGGTAAACTTTTCGAGCGTACCATGATGAAAAAGTATGGTCCAATTGAATTAAATCAACATTTTCAAAGCTTTAATACCATCTGTGATGCAACCCAAGAACGCCAAGATGCCATGTTAGAGTTAGTTAAAGAAAAACTTGATTTAATGGTAGTGGTTGGTGGTTTTAACTCTTCCAATACTTCCCACCTCCAAGGAATTGGGTTAGACAACAGAATTCCTTCCTATCATATCGACACCGTTGAGAGAATTCTTCCAGAAAATAGGATTGAATATCGTCAGTTGAACGGTGAACATGCGATTAAGGAAAATTGGCTACCAGATGGGAAAATTGTTGTTGGAGTTAGTTCTGGCGCATCTACTCCCGATAAAGTTGTAGAAGATGTAGTTGTGAAAATTCTTGAATTAAAGAATGCTACTACATTAGTTTAAAAAAAATTGCAGTTGCCATAGACAACTGCTTTTTATTTATTATGCTTTCAAACTCATTAGTGTGGGAATGATCTGATTCAGATAAATGGAATTAGATAGTCAAGAAACAAGATTATCAAGGTTTGAAAATTTTCGATTCTGTTAAGCAATGATTGAAAATAAAGTTAAGTGTTTAAGTATTTTATGCTTCTTGCTTACGTTTATGCTTGAGGCTAGAAACGCTACCAAAAGCACCAACAGCTAATAGACCAAGTATTGAAGCGGGTTCTGGCACAGATTCAGGTATCTCATTCACTAAAAACGAAACCTGATCGATATGTGGTGAAGCTACACTACTATTTTGATTCCCTTGAAATCCAATCGTAATTTTCTCACCCGCCATAACACTTAGTTTAAATAGATTTTCAGTCCAAGAACTACCATTTGCTGAAATTGTTGTATTCAAAAGATTACCTGACATCGAACCAAGTACTGAAACTGTTCCTGTTCCAGCTGCACGACTCCATGCATCGAATGAAAATAACGCATTTGTATCAATGTTATTTCCGAGTGTAAAACTTTGAGTAATAGTTGCATTTCGATGTAAGTTTGTCTCAAGATGTTTACCAGTTCCCAAACCATCACTACCTATAGCAGGAGAACCTATTTTCCCTTGATTCCATAACTCAAATCCTGCTTTTTCACTAGTTTCCCAGCCATTAAGGTTAGGTGCAATAAACCAATTACTTGTTCCTTGTGCTTCTTCAAACTCACCGTTAGTAACCATTTCAAAGGATGCAGCGCGAGCTTGTCCTGGAATTGCGCTAAAACCTAAAACTAAACCAACAGCAGCAATTGCTAATTTATTAAATAGTTTCATTCTCTTATCCCCTTCTCAATTCAGTATTGTTTTGAAAACTGTTTTCTATATTTCAGTGATAATTCACCATTAATAGCAATTGCAAGAGATAATCTGATACTTTTACAGCATCTTACAAAACATCGTATTTATAGCATTTCAGAAGAATACTTAAGGGATAAATTCACTTCTTCAAGTAACTTTAAGTACTCCATGATTTGAACTTATTCAGTAATAAAACTTATTTCCAAGGTAAAGTATGCAAAAACCATTTATAACATCACCGTATTTCGGAAATTTATTTGATGCTCAATTACGGAAATATATATCAATCGCCTAGAATAATACGTGGTTATACGCTGCAAGCATACCCTAGCAGCTAATTATCATCACAAGTGACAGATGACAAAACATGAAAATATTTGACGTTATAGAAGAAGCAATAAAAAAACCACCAATTCCCCACGAACCATCTCGACAATCTTTGAAAGCTTGGGCGATGTATTGCTTGCGAGATCGGGGATTTAAAGTTGTATATGCGCAAAATGCTGATTTTGCTGTTGAAAATAAAGATGGAACAAAAATTTATTTTAAAGTTAGCAATGACGCTGAAGATTTAGATAGTCAAGTCAGTTGGATAGTTTGGGATTCTACAAATAAAACAGCAACTTTAATTCCACCATCCACTTAAGCTAGTTTTTGAAAAACCATAAAATGCTGCTGTGGTAAAAAATTATCTGTTTTGCACCAAATTAAACCCACGGCTTGCATTTCTTTCTTTACTTGCTTTTGAGTCATTTTGTGTAACCCTTTAATCATAATTAAAGGATTCTCACCCCGATATTCGACCAAAATGACCTTACCACCAGGTTTGAGAGCCTTATTAATACTTGTCATTACCTCACGGGGATACTCAAACTCGTGATATGCGTCCACCATTAACGCCAAGTCTATACTTTCAGGCGGTAATTTGCTGTCCATAGGAGTTGCTAAAACAGTTTCAACATTGTTAACGTTGTTCTCCTGTTTCAGAAACTCAATAATATCAATCATTTCTGGCTGAATATCAACCGCTACGACCTTACCTGTCGTGAGTAAAGGTGCGATACGAAAACTTAAATAACCAGTACCAGCACCAATATCTGCAACTACACTATCAGGATTCAAGTTGAGGGCTTTGATGATTTTACTGGGTTTTTCTTCTGGTTCGCGGGAAGGTCTTTCTAACCACAGCGCTTCAGAATATCCAATAACTTTAGCAATTTCCCGACCCATGTAAAACTTACCAATACCATTGGGGTTATGAGCCAGACGTTGTTCGTATATACTAAATAATCCAGAATCAAATAGTCCAGAATCTGCCCTAGCTTCAGTGACAGGATAGAGTAATAAACCCGACAAAAATATCAACAAAATCGCGAGCCTTCCCAAGGAAGTTAAACAAAAGGCGATCGCGCTTAAAAAATGATACTTATAATTGGGAATCATCGCAATTAATTGTGATATCTGTTGGATATTTACTATGAAAGATTCAGACTGAGAAAAATCCAGACTGAAAGATCCAGGAAAAATTTATTACCGTAATTGGGACATAACTTAGTATATTATGTTCCCAAGGTAAAACTTGGGAACGAATGAAAAATTGAATAGGTGCATCAAATACTTATGCAGAACTGCCACTAGCAGCAACGCTCACACCTTGTTCGTCAGCAAGCCCAACTAACTT